>MGWJ01000102.1 GCA_001800945.1 Flavobacteria bacterium RIFCSPLOWO2_12_FULL_31_7 | reverse complement strand
GAAGAATGGCGTGTTCTGCGATAATTAGATAAATTAAAACAACCCAATCCTGCAAGAATTTTAACCTTTTGCAGGATTTTTATATTTGAGATAATTTTCAAAAAAATGAAAAAACTTCAACTTTCAATTTTCTTATTATTAAATGTTTTATTAGGTTTCACTCAAAATAATGAACAAAAGCAACGATTAGAGGTCATTATTGATGGAAAAAACTATTATGTCAATGAAAACGACACCTTACTTGTAAACAATAAACCAATTATAATAAATCTTGCAAAAACTCAGATTTTGAATTCGGAAGGAATATCATTTGAATACCCTAATCATCTTTCATTAAGAACAGAAAAAGAATCCGGACTTGATATCTACTCTTTAGACGGAGATGATATTGTCATTTCTAAGTTTGTATTTCAAGTAGCAATAAATACAGAAGATTTAGCAAACGATTTGATTAAAGATTTCGGGAAAAAAAATTGCAAGATTGATAATACTAAAATTACTTTAAATTCCAATACATTTGAAGGAAGTAAAATTACAGCTGGTTTATTAAAATCAAAATTAACCATTGAAATTTACAAAATATCTGAGCAAAATAATCTAACACAAATACTTATAATTCAAGATTCTAAAAACGAAGATGGATCAGATTCAAGTGAATATAAAAATGCGATTGAAATATTAAACAAAACTTTTGTTGTAAAATAAAAATGACCAAAAAACCACTACTCTACTTCAAAAATCATACAGAATGGCGCAATTGGTTACATGAAAATCATGAAACACATACTGCTGTAGAATTAATTTTCTATAGAGTCGATAGCGAAATGGAAAGTATGCGATGGGAAGAAGCCGTTAAAGTAGCTATTTGTTATGGTTGGATTGATTCTACAGTAAGAAAATTAGATGACGAACGAAGAAAACAAACCTTTACACCCAGAAAAGATAAAAGTGTTTGGAGTAAAGTCAATAAAAATTATATTGAAGAGCTAATTGCTTCTAATTTAATGCACGAAACTGGTTTAAAAAAAATTAAAATTGCCAAACAAAATGGTTCTTGGGAAAGTTTAGATGCTGTAGAAAATTTAGAAATTCCGGAAGATTTGCAAATCGAATTCAATAAAAATAAAATCGCACTAGAAAACTATACTAATTTTAGTAAAAGTTATAAAAAAAGCTATTTATATTGGTTAAATCAAGCCAAAAGAATTGAAACCAGACAAAATCGAATTAAAGAAATCATTTCTCTTTGTGAAAAAAATATAAAATCGAGATAAATGCATTTTCAACCTACATTATCTAACGAATTTGTCAAAATTGTTCCACTTTCAACGGAAGATTTTGAGGATTTATTTACCATTGCATCAGATAAATTACTTTGGGGACAACATCCTGAAAACAACCGATACCAAAAAGACGTTTTTTTAAAACATTTTCAAGAAGCAGTTCAATCCGGAACAGCTTTTAAAGTAATTGATGTAAAAACGGGAAATACAATTGGCTCCACTCGATATTACGACTATCATGAAAAAGAAAAGCATTTAGCCATTGGTTATACTTTTATTGACAGAAAATATTGGGCAACACCCTATAATCGAGCCTTAAAAAACTTGATGATTAATTATGCTTTTCAATACGTTGAAACCATTATTTTTCATGTTGGAAACACGAATTTTCGTTCGCAAAAAGCGGTTGAAAAATTAGGCGCTATTCATTCTAAAACCGATGTAAAACCAGATACTGGGAAAACCTATTTTACTTTTTCATTAACCAAAAACAATTGGAAAGAATAATGAAAAAATTTTTGTGTCATTTAGTGAAAATTACACTTCCAATAGTGCTTTTCTTTTTGGTTTTAGAAGTTGCTATCCGAAAAATACCGAATGATTATCAATTAAAAAAAGACTATTTAAACGAAAATGCTGCCGAAATTAACACCCTAATTTTAGGAAGTTCTCATACTTTTTATGGTTTAAATCCTGAATATTTTTCTACAAAAACATTTAATGCAGCCTATGTTTCACAATCTTTAGATTTAGACTATGAGATTTTAAAAAAGTACAATTCAAAACTCAAAAATTTAAAAACCGTAATTGTTCCAATTTCCTATTTCAGCTTATTTGAAACTTTAGAAACAGACGTGGAAAAATGGCGAATTAAAAATTATGTAATATATTATGGTTTGGAAAATAAGTACCAATTTTTAGATCATTTCGAATCGCTAAACAATCATATTTCAGAAAATGTAAAAAAAGGAATTAAACATTATTTTTTGGATAAATCATACATCACTTCATCTGATTTAGGTTGGGGAACTAATTTCAATTCTAAAAATAAAAAAACTTTAAATGGTGAATTTACAGCAAAAAAACACACTGCAAAAAATTTTAATTTGTATAATAAAAATGTAAAATCATTACAAAAAATTATCACATTATGTCAGAAAAATAAAACCAAAGTTGTATTTATTACAACACCAACTCATGTTTCCTATTATAAAAATTTGAATCGCATACAGATAGAAAAAACCATCAAAACCATTTGGGAATTAGTAAAAAACAACCCTAATTGCGAATATATAAACATGTTAACATCTGAAAAATTCACCAATGAAGATTTTTATGACGCGGATCACTTAAATGAAATTGGAGCGAAAAAGCTATCTTTATTTTTAAATAAATTTGTAACACATTAAACCTTTTACTACTTTACAAGTCTTATTATCAAACCTTTAAAAACAATACTATGAAAAATTTAAAAATATTTCTTTTCGGGCTCCTTGTTGTTTCTTTTGTTTCTTGTACGAAAGATGATGAAAAACCTACTACAAATGTAGACAGCGAAATGGTTAGTGTAAACATTACAGCAGATTTCACAAGTGAATTAGACTTTAACACAGGAATTGACTTAGCCAATAACAATTCAAGTTATTCGAACAAATCAATAAACGAAATTAGTGTTGTAGCTCCTTGTGCAACTATAACCGTAAACAATACAACTCCAGGTGTTTTTCCCAAAGTTTTCACAATAGATTTTGGAACTGGTTGTACTCAAAACGGTATAACTCGTTCAGGAATTTTAACTATAACACTTTCTGGTTATGTTATGAATAATGGGTCTACCATGACTATTGAAAGAAACAATTATTATGTGAATTTAAGAAAAATTGACGGAACGGTAGTTTATACAAACGAAACTACAAATGTTGCAACACCTCAATGGTCAAGAACTGTTACAAACGGACAAATTACTTTACCAAGCGGGGGGATATTTACACATTCTGGAACCAGAACGGTTAGGCAAACTGCTGGAGTATCAACTGCCTTTTTAGGCGATAACATTTATGAAGTAATTTCAGGAACACATACGGTGAACAGACCAAATGGTTCTACTTTAACATCAACAATTTTAGAACCTTTAATAAAAAAATATGCTTGTAATTACATTTCTCAAGGCAAATTAAATTTACAAGGAACTGTTTTAGATGGTGTTTTAGATTACGGAAACAACGAGTGCGATAATTTAGCCACTTATTTTCATAATCCTAACGGTCAAACATATAATGTGACTTTATAAAAACAAATAAATTTATTTATAAAATTAGGCTTTGGTTCATTTACTAAAGCCTAATTTTGTTATATAATACTAACCAACCAATTTCATTATGAATTTATCTATTGAAACTCCAGCACTTCTTTTTTCTGCAACATCTTTAATTCTACTAGCTTATACGAATCGGTTTTTAACCATTGCACAAATCGTAAGAAGCTTAAAGAAAAACTACGATCAAGATCATAATAAATCCATTTTAATAGAAATTAAAAACTTAAACCAACGAATTACTTTAATTCGATACATGCAACTTTTTGGTGTTTTATGTTTGTTTTTATCTGTGTTTGCCATGTTTTTACTTTTCTTAAATTATGAAACTACTGGTATTTATGTTTTTGGTGTGAGTATGTTATCCTTACTTATTTCATTAGGTATTTCATTTTGGGAAATAAGCATTTCTGTTAATGCTTTACGTGTTCATTTAAAAGATTTAACCGAAGAAATTTAACAGACATGATTCTGTTTTAGTTTAAAATCATATCTTTGTCGGCTTTTTAAAAATGAGAAAGATGAGAAATGATATATTAAAAGGAGTTTTTTTAGTTGCCTTAGGAGCAACAAGCTACGGAATGTTAGCCACTTTTGTAAAATTAGCTTATAAAGATGGTTTTACAACAGCAGAAGTTACGTCTTCACAGTTTATCTATGGAATAATTGGTGTGTTACTTATTAATTTATTCCAAAAATTTAACAACAAGGAAAAAGCAATTCAAGCCACTCCAAAAAACATCATGCAATTAATGATTGCAGGAACTTCTTTAGGAATGACAAGTGTATTTTACTATTTATGTGTACGATATATTGATGTTTCTATTGCAATTGTATTGCTAATGCAAACCGTTTGGATGGGCGTTTTATTAGAATGGTTTTTAGATAAAAAACTACCTTCTACTCAAAAAATCGTATCTGTAATTATTGTTCTTTTAGGAACTTTCTTGGCTACAAAACTATATGAATTCAATGTAAAATTAGATTGGAGAGGAATTTTCTGGGGAATTTTAGCTGCCGCTTCTTTTACAACAACTATGTTTACAGCAAACAAAGTGGCATTAGGAATTTCTTCTGCACAAAGAAGTTTATACATGCTTTTAGGTGGTACTGTAATCGTATTTACCTTTTCCGCTTTCACACAAATAGGCGCATTAAATTTTGAAATTTTCAAAAACTACGGATTATTTTTAGCCCTTTTTGGAACTATAATTCCACCAATGTTATTAAATGCAGGTTTCCCAAAAACTGGATTAGGACTTGGAAGTATTGTAGCCTCTTTAGAATTACCCGTATCAGTAATGATGGCTTATTTGATTTTAAAAGAAGAAGTTGTAATCTGGCAATGGTTTGGTATTTTGTTAATTATTCTTGCAATTGTGATTATGAACATTAACTTTTCTAAAAAGAAGATTTAAAATCTAACAAATTATAAATAAATTAGCGGTGAAACTTTCATCGCTTTTTTTATGTTTAATTTATTTGACGAAGAACCTATACATCTTAATTTACCCGATGCCGAGTTTATTTATTATCCGAATTTTATTTCAAAGGAAAAAGCTGATTTATTGTTTGAAACGTTATTATCCGAAATACCTTGGCAACACGATGAAATTACTATTTTCGGAAAAAAAATAGCACAACCACGCTTAACCTCTTTGTATGGAAATGATGGAAAATCCTATGGTTATTCTAACATTATCATGCAACCTCATCCCTTTAACAGTACCTTGATGTTTATTAAAGAGGAAATTGAAAACAAAGTAAAAGAACATTTCACCACAGTTCTATTGAATTTGTACAGAAACGAAAAAGACAGTAACGGCTGGCATGCAGATAATGAAAAGGAATTAGGACGCGATCCTGTAATTGCTTCTTTAAGTTTAGGTGAAGAACGTATTTTTCAAATCAAACACAATAGAAATAAAGAAGTTAAACAATCTATAACTTTACAACACGGTAGTTTATTAGTGATGAAAAACGGTGCTCAAATTCATTATAAACATCAAATTCCAAAAGCTTCAAAACCTAAAAAACCCAGAATAAATCTAACTTTCCGTAAAATTTTATAAAAAAAACGCACATTTTTTTGCTACAAAATATTTTTTTTTATTAATATTGGAACATCATTTGATAATAAAAAATATAACCCATAAATTATGCTTTTCACTAATGAGAAAAAGTAAAAAGATTGAACTAAATTACGAAGAAACAGAACGCGTAATTAGCATGGCTCAAGAGGAAAAAAAACCTTTTGAAATAATTAAAGAAGAGTTTGGCTTAACGGAAAGTGAAGTGACTGAAATTATGCGAAAAAAACTTTCTAAAGATAATTTTGAACTTTGGAAAAAGAAAGCCGCCGCAGGAAAACCAAAACCTAAAACTTTTAAACCAAATGGTCTGGAAGATGACATTGACGACTTAGATAGTAAATACTATTTTAAAAATAAATTTGATTAAAAAAGTCCCGAATATATTTTCGGGACTTTTTTTTGTAACAATTTCAAATAATAATACACTAATCATTTCAAATAAATATTCAATCGAAAAATAAAAATGAAAAAAGTATTAATCACACTAAGTTGTGCAATTTTCTTGATGAGTTGTAAAACTTCAAATGTTACTTCAGCAGCAAACTCAACAAAAGAGAATGTTGCCGTTAGTATCGATTTAGTAAATGTAATTGACGATAAAGTAAAAGTTACTGTTACAAATCCTACCATAACTACTGAAACAACCACTTTTAATATTCCTAAAATTGTTCCAGGAACATATTCAGAAGATAATTACGGAAGATTTGTAGAAAACGTAAAAGCATATGATAAAAAAGGAAATCCTTTGAAAATTGCTAAAATGGATGAAAATTCATATACTATTTACGACGCAAAAAAATTAGCAAAAGTAACTTACTATGTAAACGATACCTTTGATACAGAAGGCGGGGCTGGATTTGGAGAAAGTGAAGATATTTTCTCACCTGCAGGAACCAACATTAAAGCTGGCGAAAATTTCATGCTAAACACTCATGCTTTTGTAGGGTATTTTGAAGGAAAATCTGAAATTTCATATACTGTAGAAGTAAAACATCCTACAACCTTATGGGGAGCAACTTCTTTAGTAGACACAAATCCAAGTGGTGAAATTGATGTTTTCAACGCTTCAAGATATGGAGAATTAGTTGATAATCCGATCATGTACAGTAAACCAGATTATACAGAATTTAATGTAGAAGGAATGGATATTGTCATTAGTGTTTATTCGCCAACAGGCAAATACAAAGCAGCAGACATCACTCCAGAAACAGAAAAATTCATGAGAGCGCAAAAAAAATTCTTAGGAAAATTTAATGCGAATAAAAAATATACTGTTTTGTTGTATTTATCAGACATGAAAGCAAAAGATGCTAAAGGTTTTGGAGCTTTAGAACACATGACTTCTACTACAGTTGTTATGCCAGAAATGATGCCTTTAGAAGCTTTACAAGAACAATTAAAAGATGTAGTTTCTCACGAATTTTTTCATATTGTAACACCTTTAAGCGTACATTCAAGAGAAATTCATTATTTCGATTTCAACAAACCTCAAATGTCTGAACATTTATGGATGTATGAAGGAATTACAGAATATTTTGCCAACTTATTCCAAGTAAATCAAGGCTTAATTTCTGAAGAAGATTTCTACAAAAGAATGGCTGGTAAAATTGAAGAAGCCAGCAACATGAATGATAAAATGAGTTTTACTAAAATGAGTAAAAACGTTTTACAACAACCATACAAAGAGCAATACTTAAATGTTTACCAAAAAGGAGCTTTAATTGCGATGTGTATTGACATTCAAATGAGAGAATTGAGTAACGGGCAAAGAGGAATTTTAAGCTTAATGCAAGATTTATCAAATGAATTTGGAAGCAACAAACCTTTTAATGATGAAGAATTATTCGCTACCATTACAAGAATTACCTATCCACAAATTGGAGAATTTTTAAACAAATATGTTGCCGGTGAAACACCAATTCCTTACGATGAATATTTTGCTAAAATGGGAGTTTCAAAATCAAAAACTATGATTTCTGGAAATCCATTCTTAAAAGATGGAAGAATTCCTTTAGTAACAATCAATCAAAGCACCAAACAAATTAAAGCTTTAGAAGATGTAAGTGGAAATGTATTTATGACCAGTTTAGGTATTAAAGGAAACGATATCTTAAAATCATTTAACAATACAGAATACAACTTAGACAATATTTACGATTTACTGGCAACAAGTGACACGTGGAAAGATGGTGATGCCATATCTGTAACTGTAAACAGAGATGGAAAAGACATGATTTTAAAAGGAAAAGTAAATTTACCAAAAGAAGAAAAATCAGGATTTATAGCATCTGACAAATCTAAAGAAGCTGTTAAAAACGCTTGGTTAAAAGGCTAATTAATTTCAACTCTTTAAATATAAAATCCTCAAATTACTATTAATTTGAGGATTTTTTTATTTTCTTTGCAGTTCGTTAATATGAAACATAAATAAATGAAAAAGTTTATTGCATTCGCAACTATAGTTTTACTTTTTGCTTGTAGCAAATCGGACAACAAAACTGGAAATGTAGAATTATCTGGAAATGTAGAAGGTTTAAAACAAGGAAAATTATACATCCAACAACTTAAAGACACTAATTTAATTATCATTGATAGTATTATTATTTCTGGAGAATCAGATTTTGAAACTAAATTTCAAATAGATGAACCTCAGATG
Source organism: Flavobacteria bacterium RIFCSPLOWO2_12_FULL_31_7 (assembly GCA_001800945.1). Lineage (GTDB taxonomy): Bacteria > Bacteroidota > Bacteroidia > Flavobacteriales > Flavobacteriaceae > Flavobacterium. Next base: position 19,927 of record MGWJ01000102.1, on the reverse strand, counting down.
TTGTATTTATCTTTAGACCGAGGAACAACAGAATCTATTGACAATAGTATTCACTTTTTTGCAGAACCAGGTAAAATGAAAATCGAAACTACTTTACAAGGATTTTATGCAAATGCCAAAATATCTGGATCTAAGAATCAAATTGTGTATGAGAAATACTTGAAGATAAAATCTAATTTAAATGATGAAAATTTAAATTTATTAGAAAAAGAAATTAAAAACAAAGTTAAAAACGATGTTGCAATTACAGAAGAAATCAATAACAAACGTGATAAATTAACGGTACGAAAATATTTATATACCGCCAATTTCGCTTTAGTGAATCCGAAATCAGAAGTGTCTCCATATATCGCGTTAACTGAAATTCCTGATGCGAATTTGAAATTATTAGATACAATTAATAAAACATTAGATCCAAAAGTTGCCAAATCTAAATATGGTAAACGTTTGAATGAATGGATTAAAGAAAGAAAATCAACAGAAGAAAACTAATATATTCGAAACTGCTTTTTTGAGCAGTTTTTTTTATCCTATGAAGCTAATCCTTGATTCCACTTTCGACAAAATTAATTATTCCAACGAACCATTTGAAACGGGTGAATATGATTCTTGTGTTTTTAATTCTTGCCATTTTAGTAAATCTATACTTTCAAATAGTGTATTTATTAATTGTGAGTTTATCAATTGTAACTTTGAATCGCCAACACTTAACCACACTTCATTTAAAGAAATTACGTTTCAGGAATGTACATTATTAGGAATGCAATTTGAAAATTGTAACGATTTTTTATTTGAAGTTTCTTTCGAAACTTGTATACTTAAAGTGTGTTCGTTTTTTAAAATGAATTTAAAAAATTCAAAATTTAATAATTCAAAAATTATGGATGTTGATTTTTCAAGTTGTAACTTAACTTCTGTAAAATTTGATTCATGTGATTTATCAAAATCTATTTTCGAAAACACTAATTTAGAAAAAACAGATTTTACAACTGCAGTTAATTTTTCAATTGATCCAGAAAACAACAATTTAAATAAAGCGAAGTTTTCAAATGACAATTTAAGAGGACTTTTAAACAAATATAATTTAGATATTATTTAATTTCTAACCTGGTAATTAGAGGAAAATGATCACTATTGTAAAACTCATTTAAAGTTTCAAAACTTTTAACTAACATGTTTTTATCCGCAAAGATATAATCGATTCGAGCAGGATAATATTTGAAATTATAGGTTTTTCCAAATCCAGCACCACTGGTTTCAAAAGTATCTTGCATCGAACCTTTAATGGTTCTGTACACAAATGAAAACGCACTGTTATTCATGTCGCCACAAATAATTTTTTTGTATTTACATTCTCTGTAATGTGCCTTTAATAATAAAGCTTGTTCTTGTTGCTTGGTAAAAGCATCACTGATTTTTCTAAAAATATATTTGGTTTTTGATTCGTCCATTTTCTGAATTTCATCATCTCCGATATCAGTACTAATTTTTATAGATTGTAAGTGCATACTATAAATTCGCAAAGTATCATTTTCCTTCACAATATCAGCGTAAACTGCATTATTTGTAGAATTAGGAAAATTAATCACGCCTTTATCTATGATTTTATATTTAGAAAAAATAGCGTTTCCAACAATAATATTCTTGCCTTCTTTAAAAATTTGTTTGAATTTATAATCTGAAAACTGGGTTTTTTCTAAGTCTGAATATTCCTGAATACATAAAATATCTGGATTTTTATCATCTACTAACTTCGCAATTTGTGTAGGAATATTGGCCTTTTGATTCCAGTTAAATTTATTAAACAAACGCACATTATAACTCATAACCGTAAAATCATTTTCCGATTTTGGCAATTCAGTCTGTTTTAAATTGTAAAATTTATTGATGAAGGTTATTCCCAACAACAGTATCAAACCGGATACGAAAATGTATTTTTTAAGTTGAATTAACCAATATATAAAAAACAATAAATTCAGTACTAAAAAAAAAGGTAAGAACAAACTAAAAACACTTAAAATCGGGAACCATTTTGGAGCTAAAAATGGTAATAAATAAGCCATCAATGTAGTAATTGCAAGCACTACATTAAAAAACAACATGGTTTTAGAAATGAAAGATAATCCTTTAAACACGCTTATTTATTTTCTTTAAAAAGAAATTCTTTTTCCTCTTTGGTTAAACTATCATACCCAGATTTACTGATTTTTTCTAGAATTTCATCAATCTGCCTTTGTGTAAAATTCACATGAGAAACTCGGACCGACTGGTATTTTTTTTCGGGTTTATTTTTATAAACTTTTTTAAATGTAGTGTTTTTTTTCTTTTTAAAGATAAATATTTCACTAATATCAATTCCTTTTTTCATCAACATTGCAAAAACAAAACCTACCACACTTCCCGATAAATGTGCGATATGTCCGCCCGTATTTTCAGATAATAGTTGAGCTAAATCAATAAAAATATATAAAACAGCTAAATGCCAGATTTTCACATGACCAATTAAAGGCAATCGAAGAGAATAATAAGGTGCATAAGTGGCCACTGCAATAAATATTGCCATAATTGAAGCACTAGCGCCCACAATTAGATTGTTATAATTAAAGAAAAAGCCAAAAGCCACAAAAATCAATCCTGCGAAAAAACTTCCTAAAAAGTAAACCGTTAAAAATTGCCTAGCATTAAAAAAAGTATAAAATAAAATACTGATATAATATAAAAAAATAAGGTTAAAAATTAAATGAATAGGTTCCGAATGTAAAAATCCATAAGTTAACAATGTCCAAGGAAACCACAAAACTTCTTTATAATCAGAAGATAAAGCCAACCAATTTGGATATTGAAATTGATTCGAAATAAAATCAAAAAAGAAGGCGCTTAAAATGAATACCAAAATATTAATAAAAATTAATTTTTGAGCTACATCGCCATTCTTGTATTGTTGTTTTATTTCGTTTATAATATTCATTTAATGTCTTTACTGTTTCTTTTTACTTTTTACTTAAATTTCTAATTCCACCTTGTATGTGTAAACTTATTATTTTTCCAAAGCATCATCAAAATAAAACCTGTTAAAGCGCCACCTACGTGAGCAAAATGGGCAATATTTCCACCACCAGAAAAAATAGAGAAACCAGTTACCCCAGAAAATAAATCCAAACCAACAATAATTGGTACAAAAAATTTGGCTTTAATTGGCACTGGAATAAACATCATCATTAATTCTGCCATTGGGAACATTACTGCAAAAGCTACTAATAGACCATAAATAGCTCCAGAAGCTCCTACTGCTGGGACATAGGCTTTAGATATCGTTTCTAAAAATGCTTGCCCATCAAAATTTGGATCTTGAATTTTATTAAAAATCTCAGGATTGGCCTCAATCATTGGTTTTAAGTAGATCTTGTCACCATCAATGATATCTGTTTTTAGCATTTGTGAAATATCAGCATTTGAAAACACGCCGTTTGATAAAACATCAATTCCGTGATGAACTTCGTAATACGTCATTCCCATATGCAACATTGCTGCACCTAAACCACAAGCAATATAAAAGAATAAAAACTTCTTTCCGCCCCAATAGTGTTCTAAAGCCGTTCCAAAAGAAACCAAAGCAAACATATTGAATAAAATATGCATTAAATTTGGCATTTTAGCATGCATAAACATATGTGTAAAAGGTTGCCAAAATCTAAATTTTTCACTTTCGAAATAATATAAAGAAAGCATTTCATAGTTTTGAGGCATTACCTGACTCAAAATAAAAACTAAAACATTTATTATCAATAGTTGTTTTACAACCGGTGTCATATTATTGAACATACTTAAAATCTTTTATCTAAATCTTCTGTGGTTAATGTAATAAAAATAGGTTTATTAAATGGCGAAACATTTGGATCTTTACAGGCAAATAAACCATTCACTAAATTTTCTAATTCAATTGTATTTAAATACTTACCTGATTTGACAGCCACACTTTTCGCCATAAATTTAGAAATACTATCACTTAATGAGAAGCTATCTTCTGGTAAATTTTCTTGTAAATTATAAATTAAATCATGCAAAATGGCATTGACTTCCGCATCTGAAATTTGAGCTGGTAAACCTGAAATAATTACCTCATCTAATCCCATTTTTTCAAAAGCAAACCCTATACCTTCTAAATTCGGTTGGATTTCTTTCAGATACATCATTTCTTCTCTAGAAAACTGAATTTCTAATGGAAACAACAATTGCTGACTAGCAGCTTGATGCACTGTAATATTCGTTAGAAATTGTTCGTATAAAATACGTTGATGCGCTCTGTTTTGATGAATGACCAACAATCCAGACTTCATACTTTTGATAATATACTTTCTATTAAATTGGTACATTAATGTCTGACTTTCTACAATTGCTTCATCAAAAAGTTTACTGGCAACTACTTCATTTTCAAAATTAGAAGTTGAAACTTCAAAAGTATCTTGTTTTAAATCAGTATATAAACTTTCCCAATGTGGTTGCGATTGGGTAGTTTTTGAATACGAAACAGATGAACCAGAATATTTCTTCGTTTCAGTTTCTGTAGCAAATGGATTAAATGTACTATCAACTTGAATAATTGGAGTTGACGAAACTCTATCTTTATAATCATAAGGCACATCTAAAGTGGCATCACGTTCAAAATCGAGAACGGGAGCTACGTTGAACATTCCTAAACTATGCTTAACAGTCGAGCGTAAAATAGCATACAAAGCTTGCTCATCATCGAACTTTACTTCTGTTTTAGTTGGATGAATATTAATATCAATTGTATGTGGTGGGACTTCTAAATATAAAAAATAACTAGGCTGATTGTTATCTCGAAGTAAACCTTCATACGCATTCATGATGGCATGATGCAAAAACGGACTTCTAATAAATCGATTGTTGACCAAAAAGAATTGTTCCGACCTATTTTTCTTTGCGAATTCTGGCTTCCCTACAAATCCACTAATTTTTAAAATTTCGGTTTTTTCGGCAACAGGCACTAACTTTTCATTCGTTTTTCCTCCAAAAATGTTTACAATTCGTTGACGGTAATTAGAACTTGGTAAGTTAAACACTTCGCTCCCATTACTAATCATCGTGAAAGCAATATTTGGATGCGCTAAAGCTACGCGTTCAAACTCGTCAATAATGTGTTTTAATTCGACATTATCCGATTTTAAAAAATTGCGTCGCGCTGGAATATTGAAAAATAAATTTTTAACCAAAAACGATGTACCTTTAGGTAAAACCGCCACCTCTTGAGTGACTAATTTACTTCCTTCAATTATGATATGAATTCCTAATTCTTCCTGATCTTGTTTGGTTTTCAATTCTACGTGAGCTACCGCAGCAATAGACGCTAAGGCTTCACCACGAAATCCTTTGGTATGTAGGGCAAATAAATCTTCCGCATGACGAATTTTCGAAGTCGCATGGCGTTCAAAACACAAACGCGCATCAGTAACATTCATTCCTAAACCGTTATCAATAACTTGAATAAGGGTTTTTCCGGCATCTTTTACGATTAATTTAATTTCAGTGGCTTTGGCATCAACAGCGTTTTCAACCAATTCTTTCACAACAGAAGCTGGTCGTTGTACGACTTCTCCCGCCGCAATTTGATTGGCTACGTGATCAGGTAATAATTGAATAATTCCAGACATTAATCTGCTTTGTTTTTATTTTGATTATGCCACAAATTTATGAAATTTTAAACTGGTTTTTGTGGTACGAAAATTAGAAATTTGGAAAAGTTAGTAACAAAATAAAGGTATTTATTGGCTACTATTCCTTTTTACCAAATATAAAAAAAACTCTTCAGAGAGGAAGAGTTTTATATTTTTATTAAGAAATTTTATTTAGAATTTCTTGTTTAAATCTATCATTTTAATAGCTGCAATTGCTGCTTCAATTCCTTTATTTCCGTGCTTTCCTCCGCTTCTATCAATAGATTGTTGCATCGTATTATCAGTTAACACGCAAAAAATGGTTGGCACATCATAAAGTAAATTTAAATCTTTCATACCTTGAGTTACACCTTCACAAACGAACTCGAAATGCATCGTTTCTCCTTTAATAACACAACCGATTACAATAACCGCGTCTAATTCTAATTTTTCATGCATTTGTCGTGCACCAAAAATCAATTCAAAACTTCCTGGCACATTCCAACGATTGATATTTTCAGGCAAAGCACCACAATCTGTCAATGCAGTAAATACACCATTATACAAACCTTCAGTAACGTTTTCGTTCCATTCTGAAACAACAATCCCAAACCGAAAATTTTTCGCGTTTGGGATTGTGTTTTTATCGTATTGAGATAAATTTTTATTTTCGGTTGCCATTATTTTTCCAATGAAGCAATTAAAATATCAACTGTACTTCCTTCTTGAGAAGTTTCGTATTTTTCTTTGATTGTTTTTAAATACCCTAAAGCTTCGTCATTTTTCTTTAAAACAATAGCTAAGTTAGCTGCTTTTAATAAGAATCTTGGTGTTACAAAATCGTTATCATCCACGTTTGCTGCTTCAACATATAATTTTAAAGCCTCTTCGTTTTTGTTTAATTCTGCATTCGCATCACCTTTTGCTCCAATTGCTAAAGCTGATAAAACTTTCTCACTTGAAGAAAAATTATCTAAATGTTCAATCGCTTTATCAAATTGTTTAGTATTTAAATACGCCATTCCAGCATAATATTCTGCTAAATTAGCCGCTTTTGTTCCTGAATATTCAGAAATAATTCCTTCGAAACCTAATTTACCTTCACCACCTTTTAAAGATAATTTAAATAATGAATCTTGTTTTTCTGTAGCATCAACAGCTTGTTGAAAGTACATTTGTGCTTGATTCATATCTCTAAACGCTTCTTCTTGTTTTGGTGTAGAAACAAATTTATCAAATAAAATATATCCTAAAGTACCAATTGCAACAGCTGCAATAACACCTAAAATTGCTTTTTGATTTCTAATTACCCATTCTTCTGTTCTGTTAGCCGTTTCATCTAATGTATTAAAAACACCAGCAGTTGTGCTTTCGCTTTCGTTTACATTAACGTCTTCTACAGTTGTATCAAATGCAGGATCTTTTTCTACTTCAGGTTTTGGTGATTTATAACCTCTTTTATTATATGTTGCCATTTAACTAAAATTTTATTAGAGGTGCAAAAATATACTTTTTATTTAAATTTAAAAGTTCTTTTATTTATATTTTTAAAATTTGAGCTTACATTTGTACTCGCAAGTGGAATTTTTGCCACATTTTACTATAAAAACGTGATTTTAAAAAAACTATCTTTACTCAATTATAAAAATATTGCTGAAAATTCTTTTGAGTTTGAAAGTAAGATTAATGCTATTGTGGGAAAAAACGGCATCGGAAAAACAACCATTTTAGATGCCATTTATCATTTAGCCTTAGGGAAAAGTTATTTCAATCCACTTTCCACTCAAAACATCAAACATGGTGAAGATTTTTTTGTTATTGATGGTGTTTTCGAAAAAGAAAACCGAACCGAACAAATTATATGCAGTTACAAAAAAGCACAAAAAAAGGTTTTAAAACGAAATGGGAAGATTTACGAGAAATTTTCAGAACATATTGGCTTAATTCCGATTGTGATTATTTCACCAAGTGATACCGATTTGATTATCGAAGGAAGTGAAACCAGAAGAAAATTCATTGATAATGTGATTTCAACTTTTGATGTAACGTATTTGAATACACTAATCAATTACCAAAAAACATTACAACAACGAAACGCTTTACTGAAATATTTTGCTTTAAATCAGGTTTTTGATGCTGACAACTTGAGTATTTACAACGAACAATTATCAGAATTCGGACAAATTATTTTCAAGAAACGAAAAGAATTTTTAGAGAAATTTGTACCTGTTTTTCAAGAATTATACGAAGTGATTTCTGAAAATGCTGAGAAAGTCTCAATTGAATATGACAGCCAATTACATCACGACACTTTAGATGATTTATTAGAACAAAATCTTCAAAAAGACAGAATTACACAATACACAACTGTCGGCATTCATAAAGATGATATTTTGTTTAATATTTCTGATTATCCTGTAAAAAAATTTGGTTCGCAAGGGCAACAAAAATCGTTTTTAATTGCTTTGAAATTAGCACAGTTTGATTTCATAAAAAAACACACGAAAACCTTACCAATTTTGCTTTTCGATGATATTTTTGATAAATTAGACGCCTTTAGAGTACAACAAATTGTAAATATGGTAAATGATGATGTATTCGGTCAAATTTTTATTTCAGACACACACCCAGAACGAACAGAAAACATTATCAAACAAACACATAAAAGTTATAAAATATTTAATATTTAGATTTTTAAAAGTACAGAAAATAAAATAATAACTCTGCAAACCTTTCCGATTTTTTCGTGAATCTTTGCGTAACAATTAAAAAAATGAAAAACTTAAGAACAATTATCGCCACTGCAATTATTACTTTATCAATAAGTTGCACAAACAGTCAAAACTACAAAAGTGTAGATGCCACAGAATTTAAAGCAACAATCACCAAAACAGATGATGCTCAAATTTTAGACGTAAGAACTCCAGGTGAATATGCTAACGGAAAAATTGCTGATGCTAAAAATGTAGATTGGAATGGTAATTCTTTTGATGCTCAAGTAGCCAATTTAGACAAATCGAAACCAGTTTTTGTCTATTGTTTAAGTGGCGGAAGAAGTAAAAAAGCAGCCAATCATTTAGTGGAATTAGGTTTTAAAAACATTATCGAATTAGATGGTGGTTATATGGCTTGGGAAAAAGCAAATCCAAAAACCAATGCCGTTTGGTCTGGAATGACTCAGGAAGATTACAATAAATTAATGATTTCCGACAAAACTGTAGTGATTGATTTTTACGCAGAATGGTGCGGACCTTGTAAAAAAATGGCTCCTTATTTAGACAAAATGAGTAAAGAAATGGCGAACAAAGTTATCATTCACAGAATTGATGCGGATAAAAACAAATCGTTATTCAATGCACTAGGTTATCAAGGTTTACCAGTAGTAATCGTAGTTAAAAACGGAAAGCAAACCTTCTTTAAAAACGAATTTGTTAGCGAAGAAGATTTAAGAAAAGCTTTGTAAGAGCCAAGTAAAAAGTAAAAAGAGCCAAGTAAAAAGTTTTTAGTCTCAGTTTCAGAAAAAAATAAAACATGAATATCACCCAACAACAATCGTTAAAAAAATATAATACTTTCGGAATTGAAGCTTTTGCAACTGAATTTTGCGAAGTTAATTCTCCAGCAGAATTAGCAGTAGTATTAAAAGAAAACTACCAGAAAAAACTTTTTATTTTAGGCGGCGGAAGTAACATGCTTTTGACTCAAAATATCGACGCGTTGGTATTACACATCAACAATAAAGGCATCGAAGTAATTGATGAAAATGAAGATTTTGTTTGGGTAAAAGGAAATGCTGGCGAAGTTTGGCACGAATTTGTACAATTTTGCATTAAACATAATTATGGTGGCATTGAGAATTTATCTTTAATTCCGGGTAATGTTGGAGCAACTCCAATTCAGAATATCGGCGCTTATGGTGTAGAAATTAAAGACACCTTTGTTTCTTGCGAAGCCATGAAAATTGACACACAAGAAATCACCACTTTCAATAAAAAAGCTTGTCAATTTGGTTACAGAGAAAGTATTTTTAAAGGTGAATTAAAAAATCAATATGTGATTTTATCAGTTGTTTTTAAACTTTCAAAAACCAATCACAAACTCAATACTTCTTACGGTGCGATTGATACCGAATTAGAAAAAATGGGCATCGAAAACCCAACAATTCAAGATGTTAGCAAAGCTGTGATTGCCATTCGAGAAAGCAAATTACCGAATCCAAAAGAACTTGGAAACAGCGGAAGTTTCTTTAAAAATCCAATTGTTCCAATTGAAATTTACGAAAAAGCCAAAGCCAATTATCCTGAAATTCCACATTATCCAGTTTCTGAAACACACGTAAAAGTGCCTGCAGGCTGGCTAATTGAACAAGCTGGATTTAAAGGAAAACGTTTCGGAGATGCAGGAATTCACACCAAACAAGCGTTAGTTTTAGTAAATTACGGAAATGCTACTGGACATGAAATTTGGGCTGTAGCTCAAAATATACAAAAAACTGTAAAAGATAAATACGGAATTAGTATTGAAGCCGAAGTGAATGTGATTTAATTTACGATTTACGAAGTGAAAATTTAAACTAGAAATAATTTAGCCGCGAATTTTCGAATTTTTCGGATTAACTTTTCGATTTAATTCGAATTTTCATCAAAGATGAACTAATTTTTACGTTTGTTATTTTTTTTTATATTAGAGAATTCGTGGCTAATAAAAAAACAATATCAATTTTAATAATTACACCCAACGGGATAAATTAATAACAAAATGTACATACCAGATATTTATGTAAACGAAAATCGAAATGAAATTTTACGTTTCATAGAAGAAAATAGTTTTGCTATTTTGATCAATCAATCCAGCGGTAAAATAAATGCTACACATATTCCTCTGTTTATTGAAGAAAGCGAAAATAACCAACTTATTTTATCTGGACATATTTCGAAACTCAATCCTCAAAGTGAAAATTTTGAAGAAAATGGAAATGTTTTAGCCATTTTTTCTGGTGCACATTCTTATATTTCTTCTTCTTGGTACGATTATGAAGAAGTGCCAACATGGAATTATTTAGCAGTTCATTTGGAAGGAAAAATCGAAATTCTCAATGAAGAACAAAAGCTTTTGCATTTAGAAAATTTGGTAAATAAGTACGAGAAAAATAACGAAAACCCAATTTCTACAAAATCACTTTCTAAAGAAACAATGCGTCAAGCTATCGGAATAATAGCGTTTAATATTATCGTAGAAAACATAGATGCGGTTAAAAAATTATCTCAAAACAAAAGCGAAAACAATAAAAAAAGCATCATTTCACATTTAGAAAAAATAGATAATGAAAATGCGAAAAGTATTGCAAATGAAATGAAAAATAATTTATAATTCACGATTTATGTGGTTGGAATTACGATTTTTTAAAACCTTATAAACTCAAAACCTGAAACTTTAAACTTTAAACAAAAAAAGCTACCTTTGCACAACTTTTAAAAGGAACATGGAAACAATTTTACTTATACTTTTTATTACATTTTTAGTTTTTTTCGCCATTCAATTCGTGTACCAAGCGTTTGTTTTTAGTCGTTTTTCATTTGTCAAACCAAAGAAAGAAACGCCAAAAAGCATTCCTGTTTCGGTAATTGTTTGCGCAAAAAATGAACATGAAAAGTTAGTAAAACATCTTCCTATTTTAGTTTCTCAAAATTATCCTAATTACGAATTGGTCTTAATTGATGATGCTTCTAGCGATGACACTTTAGAATTATTAGAAGAATACGAAAAACTATATTCGTTTATTAAATTAGTCAAAGTTAAAAATAACGAAGCGTTTTGGGGAAACAAAAAATTCGCCTTAACTTTAGGAATTAAAGCTGCAAAAAACGAATATTTATTATTCACAGATGCAGATTGTTGTCCGAATTCTGAAAACTGGATTACAGAAATGACATCCCATTTTTCATTTAAAAAAACCATTGTTTTAGGTTACGGTGCTTATGATAAAATCAAAGGTTCTTTCTTAAATAAAATCATTCGATACGAAACGGTTTTAACGGCCATTCAATATTTTTCTTGGGCGAAAATCGGAAAACCTTACATGGGAGTTGGTCGTAATTTAGCCTATAAAAAATCAGAATTTTTCAATGTAAACGGGTTTATCAATCACATCCGTGTACGTTCTGGTGACGATGATTTATTCATCAACGAAGCTGCAAATAAATCAAACACAACAATTTGTTATAATCCAGAAGGTTTTACGTATTCTAAACCAAAAACCACTTATAAAGAATGGTTTAATCAAAAAAGAAGACACGTTTCTACAGCCAAATTATACAAAGGTTTTGATAAATTTCAATTGGCTTTATTTTTTATTTCGCAAGTTCTTTGCATCACTTTGGCAATAATTTTGCTATCTTTCCAATATAATTGGATTATTGTGGCAAGCGTTTTAGGCTTCCGATATATTTTTAATTGGATAGTTTTTGGCTATGGAGCAGCAAAATTGAACGAAAAAGATGTAATTATTTGGTATCCAATTTTTGAAGTCATTTTAATCATTACACAAATTAGAGTAGCTTTTACTAATCTAATTTTCAAACCTATACATTGGAAGTAAAACAAGAAAAAATACTTAAAAACATACAAAAGGCAAAATTGGGCGACCAAGTTGCTTTTACTTTTCTTCTCGATTTTTATTGGAATGAAGTGTACGGTTATATGCTGAAACGTACAGAAAACGAAACCGACACAGACGACATCGTTATAGAAACTTTCGCCAAAGCGTTTGACAAAATCGGAACTTATAATCCTGAATTCGGCTTCAATACTTGGTTAATTACGATTGCAAAAAATGTCCATATTGATATGCTTCGCAAGAAGAAATCGACGTTATTTCTTGAAATTACTGATGAAGAAGACAGCATCGCCAATCAAGTTTTAGACGATTCGCCAACTGTAGAAGACATCATCATTACTGAACAAAATTTATCTAAATTACTTCAGCAAATTAAACAATTAAAACCAGCCTATCAAGAAGTGATTCAGTTACGTTATTTCCAAGAAATGAGTTATCAAGAAATGGCGGAACAGTTAAATGAACCACTAAATAACATCAAAATCAAATTACTTCGTGCTAAAAAATTATTAGCAGAAATTATTAGCGGAAAATAGATTTTCTCTTCATCAAAATTTTCATTAGGTTTGGCAAAATTTAAAAACCAATATGGAAAACTTTACTTTTTCTGAAAAACTAAAACATCTTTTTTCAATTCCTGTTGTTATCGCAGCCTTAGGGTATTTTGTAGATATTTACGATTTATTACTTTTCGGAATTGTGCGCGTGCCGAGTTTAAACTCATTAGGATTAAACGCGGACGAAGTAGGCACAACTATTATAAACTGGCAAATGTCGGGCTTACTAATTGGAGGAATTCTTTGGGGAATTTTAGGTGATAAAAAAGGACGACTTTCTGTATTATTTGGTTCGATATTGGTGTATTCTTTAGCGAATATTGCCTGCGGATTTTTACCGCAATTTCCTCAAGAAAACATAGTGGGAATTTATGCTGCATTGCGTTTTATTGCCGGAATCGGTTTAGCTGGCGAATTAGGAGCTGGAATCACTTTAGTTTCCGAATCGTTACCTAAAAATTTACGAGCAATCGGAACTTCAATAGTTGCCGGTTTTGGATTATTAGGCGCAGTTGTCGCACAATTAACCGTTCAAATGACTTCAGAATGGACTACTTCTTATTTTATTGGTGGCGCTTTAGGTTTGGTTTTATTAGTTTTACGAGTTAGTGTTTCAGAATCTGGAATTTACAAAGATATTGAGCATGATTCCTCTGTAAAAAAAGGAAATTTCTTGATGCTTTTCAATTCAAAAGAACGTTTTACTAAATATTTAAAATGTATTTTAATTGGTTTGCCAACTTGGTATTGCATCGGAATTTTAGCCTTAATGGCGAATCAGTTCGCAACAGCAATGGGAATTGAAAATCTGGTTCCAGGAAAAGCTATCATGTGGGCTTATATTGGAATTTCTGCTGGTGATTTTGCCAGTGGCATCATTTCGCATTATTTAAAATCGAGAAAAAAAGCCATTTTTTATATGTTACTTTTCACGATAGTTGGAGTTTCATTATTACTTTCAGGAATGGCAAAAACTGAGAATTCTTATTACTTTTTCTGCGCTTGGTTTGGTTTAGGAACAGGATATTGGGCTATGTTTGTTACTATTGGCGCAGAGCAATTCGGTACAAATATCCGAAGTACCGCCGCAACAACGATTCCGAATATGGTTCGAGGATTATTACCTGTAATGTTAATTGGATTTGATTTTTTCAAACCCAGTTCTGGAGTAATTAATAGCGCCATTATTGTTGGAATAATTGTATTCATTCTGGCCATTTACGCCACTTTAACCATTGCAGAAACTCACAATATCGATCTAGAATACACAGAATAATTCAATAAAATTACTATTTGCTTGAATTTTTGGCACGATTATTTCATAAGGTTTAAATTATACGCAAGTATCAACCTTAAAAACTATATATTATGTCAAACTTCAACGTACAAGACGAAAAATGGCTAGAAATCGCCTTCGAAGACCGAAACAAAGCTTACGGTGCTTACCAATTAAGAAAGGAAAGTGATGCAACTACAATAAAAGCCATGCTTATCACTTTCGGAACTATTGCTTTTGGAATTGGATTGTTTTCATTTACAACTCCAGCTTCAAAACCAAAAACAAATCCTGAGCCAAACAAGTTACCAGAAATTGTAACAATTGTTGAACTTACTCCAATGGCTACTCCTAAACCAATTATAAGAAAAGGAACAGATAATCCGAAGTTAAATTTAACTCCAAATAAAGTACCACCTGTAGTTGTTGAAAAGCCAACGGTAAAGCCAATTGTAGAACCTGAAAAACCAGATACTACAACACCTTACAATCCAAACGGAACAGAAAATGGAAATCCTGGACCAATTGGAAATCCAGAAGGAACCGTTACAACTCCAACCGCTCCAACAAGTGGAAACGGAACAGAAACCCCTTCAACAAACACTATTTATAAAGGAACTTTTGGAGTAGAAGCTAGCTTCCCAGGAGGAATTAATAAGTTCAGAAGCTTTATCGCAGAAAATTATAAAATTCCAAATTCATTCAATAAAGATGTATTATCAATTGAATTGGTTTTTATCATTGAAAAAGACGGTTCAATGACCGACATTAGAATGGTGAGTAAAGGCGACAAAGCTCTAGAAAAAGAAGCGATTAGAGTTTTAAAAGCAATGAATAAAAAATGGACACCAGGGAAAGTAAACGGTGAAATTGTAAGAAGTGAAAAAAGACTTCCATTACAAATTAAACTTGTTGAAACTGAAGAATAATATTTCAACTACATCTTAATTTTAAGAACCACGAAATGCATTTTATTTTGTGGTTTTTTTATGATATCAAACTAATAAAACTTTACATTTTCAAAAACAATTCAACAAAAACAATTGATATATTACCATAGAAAAATATAATCTAAACTTTTCATTTGTTTTTAATGTGTTTCGTATATTTGTACTCAGAATTTAGAATAAAATTATGGCTACAGAAAGCGTATTTCCTCCTACTCCAAAACCAAAGTGGTTACGTGTAAAATTACCGGTTGGACAAAAATATACTGAACTTAGAGGTTTAGTAGACAAATACAAACTGAATACTATTTGTGCTTCTGGAAGTTGCCCAAATATGGGTGAATGTTGGGGTGAAGGAACTGCAACATTTATGATCTTAGGAAATATTTGCACCCGTTCATGCGGATTTTGTGGTGTAAAAACGGGTCGTCCTGAAAATGTAGATTGGGAAGAACCAGAAAAAGTAGCACGTTCCATTAAAATCATGAACATCAAACATGCTGTAATTACTAGTGTGGACAGAGATGATTTAAAAGATATGGGAACCATTATTTGGGCAGAAACAGTGAAAGCTATCCGAAGAATGAACCCAAAAACTACTTTAGAAACTCTAATCCCAGATTTTCAAGGAAGTGAAAAACATTTAGATAAAATTATTGAAGTGGCTCCAGAAGTAGTTTCTCACAATATAGAAACCGTAAGAAGATTAACTCGTGAAGTTAGAATTCAAGCGAAATACGACAAAAGTTTAGCGGTTTTAAAATACTTAAAAGAACAAGGTTTAAACCGAACCAAATCGGGGATCATGTTAGGTTTAGGAGAAACAGAAGAAGAAGTAATTCAGACGTTACACGATTTAAAAGAAGCAAAAGTTGATGTAGTTACAATTGGTCAATATTTACAACCAAGTAAAAAACATTTACCTGTTAAAGAATTCATCACGCCAGAGCAATTTGAAAAATACGAAAAGATCGGAAAAGAATTAGGTTTCATTCATGTGGAAAGTGGTCCGTTAGTACGTTCTTCTTATCATGCCGAAAAACACATTCACTAAAATCACAAATAGATTTTGAATCAAAACACAAAAATTAGAATCGCCATAAATGGTTTTGGAAGAATTGGAAGAAATTTGTTCCGATTATTACTCAATCATCCTAATATAGAAGTTGTTGCTATTAATGACATTGCGGATATAAAAACCATGAGTCATTTAGTGAAATATGATAGTATTCATGGTGTTTTAAATCGTGATATTTCAGTTGAAGGCGAAACTTTAATTGTTGAGGATTTAAAATTTCAATTTTTCCACGAAAGTGATATTTCTAAATTACCTTGGAAAGCTTTAGGTATCGATTTTGTAATTGAAGCTACTGGTAAATTTAAAACTACAGCAACCGCACAATTACACCTTTCGGCTGGAGCCAAAAAAGTTATTTTATCCGCTCCGCCAGAAGATGACAAAATAAAAACAGTAGTTTTAGGTGTCAATGAACATATTTTGGACGGTTCGGAAAACATTATTTCTAACGCAAGTTGTACAACAAATAATGCGGCGCCAATGCTAAAAATAATTCAAGAATTGTGCGGTATTGAGCAAGCTTACATTACAACAGTTCACTCCTACACCACTGATCAAAGTTTACACGATCAACCACATAAAGATTTAAGGCGTGCTCGAGGTGCTTCGCAATCAATAATTCCAACTACAACTGGCGCTGCAAAAGCAATAACTAAAATTTTCCCAGAATTAGATGGTAAAATTGGTGGTTGCGGAATTCGTGTTCCGGTTCCAGATGGTTCTTTAACAGATATTACTTTCAATGTAAATCGAAAAGTTTCTATTGAAGAGATTAATTTAGCTTTCAAAAAGGCATCCGAAAACGAATTGAAAAACATTTTAGCATATACAGAAGACCCAATAGTTTCTGTTGATATTATTGGAAATACTAACTCTTGTGTTTTTGATGCACAACTTACATCTGTAATAGATAAAATGGTAAAAATTGTAGGTTGGTATGATAACGAAATAGGCTATTCCTCTCGTATTGTGGATTTAATACTTTTTTTATCAAAAAAAAATCATTAATTTTAGCCACTATAATTTCAAGTTTTGAAAACAAATAATGAAAAAACTCTTTTTCTTACTTACTTTTTTCTCCCTGTTTACCTTTTCTCAAAGTAAGAAAAACAATCTTGACAGCATTAATTATTTTTTAGAGTTAGCGAATTATTCTTTCGAAGAAAAATACAATTCTAAAGACGCTATTAAATATGTTCAAAAAGCAATCGATTATTCAAAAGCTAACAATAACAACGAAAAACTATATGATTGCTACTATTTTTTAGGTAGTTTACATCTAGAAAACAACAACTATAATGACGCCATAATCAACTTTATAAAGTGTTCAAATTATTACGAATTAAACAAAATTTCCTCATCAAAAGTAGCTAAAACCAACTATGCACTAGGAACTTTATATCTTGAAAAGAGAAATTTCACAATTGCGAAAATGTATTTTGATAAAGCGTATATCATTTACAACAAAATCAATTCCAGTGATGCTTTTCCTTTGCTAGAACTTCAAAAAGGACTGACTTTAAAAGCCAGTAATAAATTAGATGAAGCCATTCATGTTTTTAAGAAAATTGCCGATAACAATAAAGACATTGAAAGCAGCAAAGTAGAAGCCGTTTATCAATTAAGTAAAATTTATTACCTGCAAAAAAACTACCAAAAAGCTCTAGATTATTCTAAAAAAGCATTGGAGTTGGTGGAAAATAATTCGGTAGGAATTTCTAAAAAGAAAATCCTTAACAACCTTATTTTAATCAGCGAAAAATTAGAAGATTATAAATTATCCAATTTCTATTTAAAAGAATTTTTAACTTTAAACGAAATTAAAAACAATTCTAATCAAGCTAATACGGAATTATTGGTGAACAAAAAAGAGCACGACAATCAATTAGAAATTGTTGAAAAGCTAGAAAAAGAAAAAAGTGACCAATTAAAATCGATACGTTTTTCGAGATTAATTAGCATTATGAGTATTGTTTTAATCGCTATTTTATCGCTACTAAGTTTTTCATTATATAAAAACAATAAAATTAGAACCTACACTTACCGCCTTTTACAAGAAAAAAACAAAGAGCTGACCGAACAAAAAGAAAAGGCCGAATTTGCTTCTAAAGCCAGATCAGAATTTTTATCAACGGTAAGTCATGAGTTAAGAACACCGTTGAATGCAATAAACGGAATTACTTATTTATTGTTACAAGAAAAACCAAAAGCCAGTCAGTTAAACTATTTGAAATCTTTAGAATTTTCAGGAAATTATTTGTTGAGTTTTATTAATGACATTTTAGAAATTAACAGATTAGAATCCAATAACGTTCATATTGAAAAAATCAAATTCAATTTAGTTGAATTAGTTAACAATATCAATCAGTCTTTTAGCGGATTTATCAGTAAAAACAACATTAATTTCAAACTAGATTTAGACATTCAAGGCCATGAAAACCTAATTGGTGATCCCACAAAATTGTCGCAAATT
This sequence comes from Flavobacteria bacterium RIFCSPLOWO2_12_FULL_31_7, assembly GCA_001800945.1. GTDB lineage: Bacteria > Bacteroidota > Bacteroidia > Flavobacteriales > Flavobacteriaceae > Flavobacterium. The sequence goes on along the minus strand of MGWJ01000102.1, from coordinate 1,305 downwards.
TTAATCAATTTAATTAACAACTCTATTAAATTTACTAAAAACGGTGATGTAAGCTTAAAAATAAAAACCGTTAAAGAAAAAAACAACAAAGTCACTTTAAAATTTGTTGTACAAGATAACGGAATTGGTATTCCAAAAGATAAAATTGAAAATATTTTCGATAGTTTTTCACAAGGATCTGTTGAAATTAACCGAACCTATGGCGGAACTGGCTTAGGACTTTCGATTGTGAAAAAAATTATTGAAATACTAGGTAGCGAAATTCATTTAGAAAGTGAAGTTAATAAAGGAACTAAATTCTTTTTCAATTTAGATTTTGACAAGTCTGATTTGAAAACTATCTCAAGCATTGAAACAAATCAGGTTATTTCACACGAAAACCTAAAAGGCAAAACCGTTTTATTAGTAGAAGACAATAAAATTAACCAAATGATTACCAAAAAAATGGTAGAAAACAAAGGTATGATTTGTACGATTATTGACAACGGTTAAGATTCAATTGTTGCCATGCAAAACAATAAATTTGATTTGGTTTTAATGGATGTTCACTTGCCAGGAATTAACGGAACCGAAGCTACAGCTGAAATTAGAAAATTCGACACTTCTACACCTATAGTTGCACTAACTGCTATTTCATTAAATGAAAATAGAGAAATGTTACTTTCTTTTGGAATGGATGACGTAGTTACTAAACCTTTTGCGCCGGAACATTTTTACAATGTAATTAGTTCTTACGTTAAATAATTTTTAACCCAATTTTTAATTATATCTTTAAAAAGAGCTTCTTCATGAAGCAACTTAATTCGTATTGGTAAATAAAAAAATCTATCAGAATTAATCTTTCCATTTAAACGTACGAAATCTTTTTCGGTAGTAACTACTATTTTTTCTTGAGCCAAAACATTTAATTCAGAAATTTCTTGGTTCGAAAAATTATGATGATCTGGATAAATTAATACTTTATCGTTTCCAGAATTTAAATAATCTACAAAATATTTAGGTTTGGCAATTCCAGCTACAATTATTTTTTCTTGAGCTATCAAATTTGAAACCTCCATTGAATTTTCTGATCCAAAAACCTCTGTATCATAATCAATTGAAGTAAAGAAAACCGGAACTTTCACTTTCAATTTACGCTTTACATTTTCTTGTTCTTGCTTGGTAATTGTGGCAGGACATTTGGTAACCACAACTAAATTCGCTCTTTTTTTACCCATTGCACTTTCGCGTAAATTCCCAAATGGTAAAATATAATCATCCGAAAACAAATCGTCGTAAGCTGTTAATAAAATATAATATTGAGCA
>MGWJ01000101.1 GCA_001800945.1 Flavobacteria bacterium RIFCSPLOWO2_12_FULL_31_7 | reverse complement strand
AAAATAAGAAAATCATAAAGTTTTTTCCAATTTTTAAACTTTACCTAAAAACATGAAAGATTTATCAGATTATAGAAAATCATACGAGAAAAGTGAATTGTTAGAAAATACAATTCCAGATGATGCCATTCAATTGTTTCATAAATGGTTTTATGAAGCAGAAGAACAAGAAGATGGAGAAGTAAATGCCATGACTGTTTCTTCTATAGGATTAGATGGATTTCCAAAAAGCAGAGTAGTGCTCTTAAAAAAGTTTAACGAAGAAGGTTTTATTTTCTACACTAATTACAATTCAGAAAAAGGAAGAGCAATACAACAAAATCCTAATATTTGTTTATCGTTTTTTTGGCCTTTACTAGAACGTCAAGTAATTATTAAAGGTATTGCAGAAAAAACGGCTGCAATTATTTCTGATAATTATTTCGATTCTCGCCCGGAAGGAAGTAAACTGGGTGCAATAGTTTCGAATCAAAGTGAAGTCATTCCTTCACGTGATTATTTAGATGATAAACTAAAAGCATTGGAAACTAAATTAACAGGTTCAGAAATTAAACGTCCAGAAAATTGGGGTGGCTTTTTAGTCAGACCAGTAGAAGTTGAATTTTGGCAAGGAAGAGCCAACCGATTACACGATAGAATCAGATATCATTTAAACGAAGATTTCAGTTGGAAAATAGAAAGATTATCTCCTTGATAATCAAATACATATATTTTTAAAAATCCTAAGTACACCACTTAGGATTTTTTTATGTTTTTACTTACAAGAATCATAACTAATTGAAATTTAATGAGTTAAAATGTTAAAATTTAGTGTATTTCATCGATTTTATTTGCAGTTAATCTGAAAATATGTACATTTGTCCTGTTAATCAATCACTTAGTCGATAGTTATGAAAAAAATAATGTTTTTAAGAAGTTTAGTAATCTTAGGTTTATCTCTAACTTTATTATCATGTTCAGGAGCAGATGCTACTCCAGAAGTAGCTACACAACCTACTATTACTTTAAATAACTATACACATTCAGCTTTTGAAGTAGAATTATTAGATTTAGTTAATCAAGACAGAGTTAGTAAAGGTTTAAACGCTTTAACTATTATAAATGAAATTTCCTATTTAGCATCTACTCATGATGATTATATGATAACAAATGGAGTAGCAAGTCATGATAATTTCGATCAAAGATCTGCAACATTAAGAAATGCTATAGGAGCAATTAGTGTTAGTGAAAATGTAGCCGCAGGTTTTAATACACCAGCATCAGCATTGGCAGGATGGAATGCAAGTCCAACTCATAAAGCAAATTTAGAAGGAGCACACACACATTTTGGATTAGCTGTTAAAGCAGATTCAAATGGAAAAAAATATTATACTTTGTTGTTCATTAGAAAATAATGATTTACATATAGTTTTAATTGTTTAGTTTTTAGTTACAATGCAAAAAAATCCCGATACCATATGTATCGGGATTTTTCTATTTTTATTCTGATTCGTCGTCTTCATCATCTTCTGTGACGTCATCACTTTCGTCTTCATCACTAACTAATTCGAAAAAAGTAAAAGTGGTTCCACCATAAGTTCTAGCAAAGGAAAAATTATCTAAATGTTCTAATTTCGTATCTTTAGAATGTTCAATCACTAACATACCTTCTTCGTCTAATATTTCATTTTCGAAAATTAAACTTGGAATTTTTTCAAAATCTTTCTGATCTAAATGATAAGGCGGGTCGGCAAAAATGATATCGTAACTTCCTTTATGTTTTTGTAAAAAAGCAAAGACATCACTTTTGATTGGTGTAATATCAAAATCAAATTCAGCAGAAATTTTTCTGATATAATTTACGCAACCCATATCGGCATCAACTGCAACTATTGGTGTTGCACCTCGAGAAGCAAATTCATATGCAATGTTTCCCGTTCCAGAAAATAAGTCTAAAATTTTAAGTTCGCCAAAGTTGAAATGGTTATTCAAAATATTAAACAAAGCTTCTTTCGCCATGTCTGTGGTCGGTCTTACAGGCAAATTTTTTGGTGCTTGCAATCTTCTTCCTTTATATTTTCCTGATATGATTCTCATGAGTGAAATAAAATAAAATGCTTTAATAGGTCTTTTTCTTCCACATTAAAGGCTGTTTTTAAATGCGATACATCTAACAAAGTACAATTTCTTATATATTTATATGCAATTTTAAAAGCATCGCTGTCTTCAGAAATATCACCTAAAAATTGTACAGAAATGATTTCTGGATTCAATTGCAATTGCTCATAAGTGAACAATAAATAATAAATAAAATCTTCTAACGTTTTGTAAATAAATGTGTTAAACAATAATAAATGTTTGTTTTTGGTCACTACAATTTCAAATCTATCATTTTGAAAATGTACCCAAACTTGTTTAGCATCGTTATTCTTTGAAAAGTCTAATGCTTTTTTTACAAAAATTGAATTGCAATTCTTGTAATCAAATGTGTCGTAATGATCTAATAAATAGTTATTTATATTTGTATGTGGTATAAAAACATTATTTAAATCATAAGTATCTAAATAATCGTAAGCAAAATAATCTGTTTCGAAAACTTTGGAATTATATTGCAAATAACTCCCTAGATAATTTGGATCAAATAGAGAAGAAGGCACAAAAGTGTTTAAATTCGAATTATGCAAAACTACTACATCATCATATTTTTCTCCTAAAACTGGATTTTCCACAAAAATTTTCCATAATTCTTCCTCTAAAACATTTGTAACGTTTAGTTCATAAGATTTATGTGTAATTATTTTGTTCGAAATCAAATCAATAACACAAAAAGAAAGGTTACTAGTTGCAACCTCAAAGCATAACTTTTTATATGTTTTTTGAGTAATATCCTGATTCATGTTTTCTATTTGATGGACAAATTTACATTTTTTGAGAGAATTAAAAACCTTCAAATGAAATTATATTTAAAAACCTTGCTATATTTGGTGTTCTTAAATAAAAATGGATGTCGCCAACGCAATTTTACAGAATTTTAATGGATAATTTTCCTTTTGAGCCAACCGCCAATCAGGATATTTTCTTTCAAAAAATTGCGGGATATATTTTACATTCTAAAGATGATTTATTCGTACTAAAAGGGTATGCAGGAACAGGAAAAACCACTGTAATCTCTACTTTGGTGAATCAATTAAATACAGCGAATAAAAAAGCGGTGATGCTAGCACCTACTGGTCGTGCTGCAAAAGTGATGTCGGCTTATTCAGAAAAACCTGCTTTTACCATTCATAAACGTATTTACTTTCCCAAAAAAAATAAAAATGGTGGTGTTGGATTTGTGATGCAAGCCAATAAATTTAAAGATACGATTTTCATTGTGGATGAATCGTCCATGATTTCAGATCAATCTAACGAAACGAGTTTGTATGAAAATGGTTCTTTATTAGACGATTTGTTGTTTTATGTTGATGCTGGTCAAAATTGTAAAATCATTTTAGTAGGAGATACAGCGCAACTTCTGCCAGTAAATTCAGATATTAGTCCGGCTTTGGATATTCATTCTTTACATGTAAATTACGATAAAGAAATTGTTCATATTGAATTGGATGAAGTGATGCGACAAGCAGAGAATTCTGGAATTTTGTACAATGCTACGGAATTACGAGAATTGTTAAAATCGCATTTTATTGATGATTTTAAGTTCAGTTTGAAACGTTTTAAAGATATTATTCGATTAGAAGATGGTTTTGATATTGAAGATGCGATTCATCAATCGTATCGAAATTATTCTACTGAAGATACCGCGTTTATTGTACGTTCGAACAAAAGAGCCAATCAATATAACCAACAAATCAGACAACGAATTTTAGGAAAAGAAAGCGATTTATCTGCTGGCGATTTACTAATGGTCGTAAAAAATAATTATTTTTGGTTAAATGATACTTCACAAGCTGGTTTTATTGCTAATGGCGATATTATTGAAGTCTTAAAAATTAGAAATATTCAAGAATTATACGGATTCAAATTCGCGAATGTTACGATTAGAATGATTGATTATCCGAATGAAGCTTCCTTTGAAACGGTTTTACTTTTAAACACGATTGAAAGCGAATCGGCTTCCTTAACTTATGAAGAATCAAACTTATTATACCAGGAAGTTTCAAAAGATTACGAAGATGAAATTCATAAATATAAAAAGCTATTAAAAGTTAAAAGCAATCCGTATTTCAATGCGTTGCAAGTCAAGTTTTCTTATGCAATAACTTGTCATAAATCTCAAGGAGGACAATGGAGTAGTGTGTTTGTAGAAAAACCCTATTTACCCAATGGAGTTGACAGAGATTACATTCGTTGGTTATATACGGCTATAACTCGTGCTAAAGAGAAGCTATATTTAATTGGTTTTAAAGATGAAGATTTTGAATAACTTAAATTTTAACAACAAAAACAATAAAAAATGAAAATCATCGCTGTTATTCCTGCACGTTATGCATCTACACGATTTCCTGCCAAATTGATGCAAGATTTAGGTGGAAAAACCGTTATTTTAAGAACCTATGAAGCAGCTGTAGCTACAAATTTGTTTGATGATGTATTTGTAGTAACGGATTCTGATTTAATTTATAATGAAATTATTTCGAATAAAGGAAAAGCTATCATGAGCATCAAAGAACACGAAAGTGGAAGCGACCGAATTGCGGAAGCGGTTGAAAATATTGATGCGGATATCATTATTAATGTGCAAGGTGACGAACCTTTTATCAATAAACCGCCGTTAGAACAAATTATTGAAGCTTTTAAACAAGATGAAGAAAAGAAAATTGATTTGGCTTCCTTAATGTTTGAAATTAAAGACAAAACAGAAATTGAAAACCCGAATAACGTAAAAGTAATTACAGATCAACAAGGTTTTGCTTTATATTTTTCTCGTTCCGTAATTCCATTTCCACGTGAAGAAAATGTCGGCGTTCGATATATGAAACATATTGGTATTTATGCCTTTAGAAAACAAGCTTTGATGGATTTCTATCATTTACCCATGCTTTCTTTGGAAGCTTCAGAAAAACTTGAACAACTTCGTTATTTAGAATACGGAAAACGCATTAAAATGATTGAAACTTCTCACGGTAGTATTGGAATTGATACCTTGGAAGATTTAGAAAAAGCGAGGTTGTTAATCAATAATACAATCTAAAATCTAATAATTTACAAAGCGCATAATTTTTTTCAAATAAGGTTTCAACAACTTCTTCAATATTTTCGTTTTCCTGAAAAAGTTTAAAAAACGCTTGATCTAATTGATAACTTTTTAAATTATTAAACTTTTCTCCATAACCAGAAATTGCTTTTGCACCAGAAACATCTAGGAAAAATTGCGCCTGGTCATTTGTTAGCTCTAACGTTTTGGTATTGGCGAAATGTATAATTTTTCCTTTCATTTTACCTTCAAAAAGTTCGGCAATTTCATCTAAACTATAGTAATAATTATAAATGCAAATGGAATTGTCTTCGCCTTCCATCACTAGATAAATAATTTCATAATTCTTAAAATGGTGATCATCATAAAGTAATGCCGATAAGCTTTCTTCTAAGCCTTCAATTGTATCACAAGCTTTATAAATGTTAGGAATTCCGTGATGTAAAGCTAAATTTTCTAATTGTCTTTCAATTTCTGTAGTCTCAGTAATTTCCACATCTGAAACGGCTTCTAAACAAAATACAAATTGTTCTAATTCTTCCATAATTAATGTTTCAATGGACGTTTTTTAATCATTCCACCTCGAGTATCTTTTACACTATTCATCACTACAAAGGCTGAAGGTGAAATTTTGTCTAATTCAGTCATTAACTTGTTCAATTCTAACCTTGTAATTACAGTGTAAACAATATCGGTTTCTTTGGTTTCACCTCGTTTCCCAAATCCTTTTTTACCACTGTAAACGGTTACACCACGTCCCATTGTGTTAATTATCATTTCTCTAATTTCTTCATTATGAGAAGAAACGATAGTTACACCGATGTATTCTTCAATACCTTCTACAATAAAATCGAGTGTTTTAGAGGCTGCTAAGTAAGTAATCATCGAATATAAAGCAACTTCGATTCCTAAAAAATAAGCGGCTGTTCCAAAAATAAGAATGTTGATAATAATAATAACATCTCCAATAGTAGTTCCGAATTTTCGACTTAAATAAATGGCTAAAACTTCCGTACCATCAATCACAGCTCCGCCTCGAATAGCAAAACCAATTCCGGCACCAAGGAAAAATCCACCAAAAACGGCTACCAATAAATTATCATTAGTGATGTTCGGAAAGGTCAAAGTGGCTAATGCAAGAGAAAGTCCGCCAATAGCAAATGCTGTTTTTATAGCAAATTGTTTTCCGATAACATTGTAACCCAAAAATACAAAAGGCAAATTGACACAAATAATTAGAACATACAACGGAACTTTAGTTAGTGAAGCTACAAGTAAAGAAATACCTGTAGCACCACCATCTATAAAATGATTCGTTAATAAAAATGCCTTAAATCCGAATGTGGCCGATAAAATACCTAACAAAACCAAAAACACATCTTTTACATTATGTTTTACAGTGATTTTGAATTTTTTATAGGCTTTCGCGAAAATATAATCGGAAACTTTATTTTTATCGATAGAATCATCACGAATTATGAGTTTAAGAATGATATTTTTGAAAAATGAATTCATTTATGATTTTTTTAGAATGATTATGTGATTTTATTCAATAACGTTTGCCATTTCTGAATAATTTCAATTTCGTTTAGTATTAATCGGGTTTCGTTTTTATTGAAAAATTCTAAAACTACAGTTGGTTTGCTTGCAAATGTTAGCTCTAACTCCAACTTTTCTAATACATTATCTTTATTTTCTGTTCGCTCAATTCTACATTTTAATAATTCAGAAATATTAATGGAGATAAATTTATCAAATTCTTCCGATTTTTTTGAGAAAAAAAGTAATTTATTTGTTTTATCTATTCCAATAATAGATTGATTCCAATCATCTTTTTCTTGAATTGTGGCATTATTTTCTTTTGCAATTTGATTTAAATTCTCAATTCTTTTTTTACGTTTTTTACTGTTAATTCTGTTGAAAATTATAAAAGGTAATATGCATACTAGCATTAGTATGATGCCAATTGTTAGGGATGTTGCATCCATGGTTTTAAATTTTAAATTAATGATACATTGTATTTTGTAACTATTTTTTAATACTTACAAGTCGGTTTTTTTACTAAAATGTATAATTAATTACCAAAAATTATGGAAAGGAAATATGATATCAGTTTGTTTAAAACTAATAGGAATAATAGTGTATGAGAAATGATTTTTAGCTAAAACTGATTTGTTTTCTTTTTTCTTACTGATTGTTTTTACAAACAAAATGTTATAAAAAGTTTTTGCAATTTTAGTTTTTACATTAATTACATTGCTTTGAAACGGTCTGTTTAAATTATCACTTAAAATAGTTGGAGCATCAATGGTATGAATTTCTTTTTTATCCGATTGTTCTTGTTGTGGAACTTCTATGACACGAGAATTCATCTCTCGTAAGTTACTAAATACAAAATAACTTATGACAGAAAAAAGAAGTACAAATGATATTTTTAAGGCATTTCTCATTTCTTCAAAAATAGTTTTTATAAGTGTAAAGAACTAATTCAAAGCTCGAATTTAGGAAAACTTTAATATTTTATATTTCACTTTCATGGTCAAAATAACCTTTGCTTTTCACTTTTGAAGAAAAGAAATTTAAAAATAAAACCAGAAATGATAAGAAAAACATAGCCTGAATACTTACCAATACTTTTGCAAATGTGGTAATAGGATAAAAGTCGCCATAACCTATAGAATTTGAAGTTATGATGCTAAAATAAATTGGATCAAACCAATGTGTGAAAGGTTTGTTCATATTATCACCTAAAGTGTAAAAAACCGCAAAAGCACATACAATTTCTAGATAATTTAAAAATAAAAGCATCATAGAACGTTTGTAGGAGCGGGGACGAGAAAGCATATCTGAAGCAAAAATTAATGTCGGAATATATAAAACGGTTTCTAACAAAACATAAACCATAATGTAAATTAGAATAGCATGTGCTTGCCAATTATTTATTAAAAT
>MGWJ01000100.1:3654-9643 GCA_001800945.1 Flavobacteria bacterium RIFCSPLOWO2_12_FULL_31_7 | reverse complement strand
TTTAGATTTGAATCCATCAAAAAAATACTGATTCCTTTGTTGCCAAGTTCAGGACTTGTTTTTGCAGCTACAACATAATAATCCGCATAAACTCCATTTGTAATAAACGTTTTAGAACCGTTGATGATAAATTTATCCCCTTGTCTTACTGCTGTAGTTCTCATTCCCGCTACATCACTTCCACCAAAAGGTTCTGTAACACATAATGCTCCAATTTTTTTACCTAAAATACTTGGTGCTAAATAGTCTTGTTTAATTCTTTCATCACCTTCCGCATTTAAATGTGTCATCGCTAAATAAGCATGAGCCCACATGGCTGCAGCAAAACCTGATGATTTAATTTTTTGAAGTTCTTCTAAGAAAACAACTGTATAAAATAAATCTAAACCTAATCCGCCATAAGCTTCTGGATATTTTAATCCAAAAAAGCCCATTTCACCGAATTTCTCCCAAATAAAACGTTCAATGGTACCTGTTTTTTCCCATTTTTCAATGTGAGGGACTACTTCTTTTTGTAAAAAACTGCGTAAACTCTCTCTGAATAATTCGTGTTCTTCTGTAAAATATAATGAGTTCATATAATTTAGCTCTGTATTTGTTGATTTCTATTGATTTTTTTTAGAATTCCAAATATACGGCGATTATTTTTAATTTTTCAACAGGAAATTGCTTAACATTTGTTAAATCTTCAATATTCTTGATTTCCCCATTCATGCTTCTGTAAGTTACAATGTTTTTTGCAATCGTATAATTGAAATACGGAAATTGCTGTAATTCTTTAATTGACAACTCGTTAATTTTAATTTTCTTAATATTTCCGAGAGATTTAATTTCGAATCTTTTATTCAAATCCTCTATCGCTTCCGGTGAAATTCCCCAAATAAAACTAATTTGTTCCATATTCGAAAATCCGCCAAATTTTTCTCTTTCAGCGATAATTTTAAGCGCTAGTTTTTCACCAATCATATACACTTTTTCCAATTCAACTTGACTGGCTGTATTGATATCTTGAACTACAATTTTAATTTCCTTTTTCTCAAATTTTTCATATTTACTTTCGAAATTAGAGGGATATTTATTTGATACCTTATTCGTAACCCAATCTGGAAACTTAAAATAAGGCGCATATTTTTTCATCCAATCATTAGAAACGCCGGTAAGCTGCTGAAATTCTGAATTAGAATTTACGTACTTATTTTGCTTTCTAAAATTGTGTAGCTTATCAATTTGCACCACAGTCATTCCGAGTTTATAACCTTTGTAATCAGAAATAAAATTCGGATTAAATGGATGAATTTTAGCTGTATTTTCTTGATTTACTTCTTTTAAACTGTCTATTCCATTTTGTTGGAGGAGCCAGTTTTTTTCTTCTTGAGGCAAATTTACATTTTCAGAAGAAGGTTGATGTGTAAACCAATAGAGATTTATTTGCAATACCCCTACAAGGATTAGCAAAATGGCAATACCGAAATAATGCCCTTTAGAAAATTTTATCATGGATTTTTTTATAAATCAAACACAGAACTGCGTTTGGTGTAAATCATATCTTTCAATTTTAACAAAAAAGCCAATGTTAAATAAAATCCGAATCCCAAACCTACTGTAATAAAAGAAATGTACACGAAAAACAAACGCACTTGAGTGGCGCGCATCCCGAGTCTATCTGCCAAGCGGGAAGCGACATAAAAACCGTTTTTTTCAAAAAAATGAAGTAAATTGTACATTTCTAATTTATAAAGGATAAAGATACTTAGTTTTTTAACAATTGCAAAGCCACAGCACATTTGAGACACTTATTTTTATTACAATATTCATTTTTGAGTTCTAATAAAGATTGAGATTGAAAAGCATTTGTGGCCTTTACATTAAACTCTGAAAACTTATCCATAATAGAATTTTTTTCAGAAGGCATAGCTTCTAATAGTGAAATTAACGCCTCAATATTTAGTTTACCTTGACTTTTAACATAGCTAAACTTAATCGGCATAACAGTATTTATGATTAATAAATCAATGAATTCCGAGGTTAATACTTTGTTTTTTGCTTTACTTTTTTTGGAAAAACTATAGTGACTTTTCCAATATTCAGACGTTTCACTTTGCAACATTTTTTTAATATCTGAATAGGAATCTGCCAAAAGGATTTGTGAAAACAAATTTTGTTTACTTGAAATTAACTGAATTAATTGTGATAATCGAATTGTTGGGAAATTATCTGGGCGGAGTTTGAAAAATTGTGGTTGCAATCCAAATTCTTCTTTAATGTTATATTTGAGTTGGAGAAAATCCCAATTATTTTTTAATTTGAAATAATACTCGTCTTCAAGATCATCTCTTAGTAAATTTAATTTCCCAAAAAACAAGGCTTCCAAAGCTTCGGTATTAAAACTTTCTTTTCGAATTATCGCATACGGAATCGATTGTGCCAATTGTAAAAAACAATCGCCGTTAGTATTGAGTCCGAAATTTTTGGCTAGCATTTCAAAAAATACAGCTTCCCAATTATTATTGGTTTCTTGCAATCGTTTATCAATTATTTCAGACTTTCTTTCTAATCGGTTCAAAAACAAACTTTCTAACCAATTGTTCCAAACAAAATTATCCGTTTCAGCAATATGATTTTCGCAATTGATCCATGATTTAGAAGCAATTAGCGATTGGTATTTATTAATATCGGCAAGTGAAACGTAATTTTTTAGTTCTAAAGTTGGAATTTCAGAATTGTCTTTCCTATAAATAGGCGAATCATTCTCCCAAACTACGTGTAAAATGACATTGTCATAATTAGCATCTTTTTCGTGGTTGTGTACATACCAATCGGATGATTTGATATGAATTTCGATGTTTCCAGCCCATTTTTGTTGGTTGATGGAAATTTGGGCATTAAAAATATCTGGTCCAGCATTTTGTAAATACTGTCCAAAATGATTGATTTCTAAACTCTGGTTAAGATGTGTTTTGAGTTGGGTAAAAGGTATCTTCTTATTTACCCATAAGTAATGGAGAAATTCTTCTTGCACGGCGTATAAAATTTAATTTGGCTTATAATAAAACAAATATAAAAAAAACGGATAACATTTTGCTATCCGTTTTTAAAATTTATAATTTATTTTTTCTATTTAATAGAACTAATAATATCATGCTTTGTAATAATATGGTGTTTTCCGTTACCTAAATCCACTAAAACCGCTTGATTGTCTTTGTTGATTAGTTTAGAAACTTCATCAATTGACGCTGATGCTGAAACGATTGGGAATGGTTTTCCCATCACATCTTTAATTGGTAAATCAGCGATGTCTTTGTTTTCAAAGTAACTTCTAAACAAGTCTGATTCATCAACACTTCCAACGAAGCCAGTTGTATCAATTACTGGGATTTGAGAAATTTTATATTTTTTTAATCTTTCAATCGCATGAGAAACCAATTCTTCTGTACGAACAATTACAAGTGGTTTATCTTTATGATCTTTAATTAAATCTTCTGCTTTTGTAATATCTTCGTCTAAGAATCCACGTTCGCGCATCCATTCGTCGTTGTACATTTTACCAACATATCTACTTCCAGAATCGTGGAATAAAACCACAACAACATCTTCTGGCTTGAAATGTTCTTTTAATTGTAACAATCCTTTCATAGCCGCACCTGCAGAATTTCCACAGAAAATTCCTTCTTCTAAGGCTAATTTACGTGTGTAAACTGCTGCATCTTTATCTGTAACTTTTGTGAAACCATCGATTAGAGAAAAATCAACATTTAAAGGTAAAATATCTTCACCAATTCCTTCTGTGATGTAAGAATAGATTTCGTTTTCGTCGAAAATACCTGTTTCATGATATTTTTTGAATACTGAACCGTACGTATCAATTCCCCAAATTTTCACATTTGGATTTTTTTCTTTTAAATATTTAGCTACTCCTGAAATAGTTCCACCAGTTCCAACTCCAACTACGAAATGTGTAATTTTCCCTTCTGTTTGTTCCCAAATTTCTGGACCAGTTTGTTCATAGTGAGCTGTAGCATTACTTGGATTATCATATTGATTTACGTACCAAGAATTTGGAATTTCTTCTCCTAATCTTTTCGAAACAGAGTAATACGAACGTGGATCGGTAGGTTCTACATCTGTTGGACACACAATAACTTTGGCTCCAACTGCACGAAGAATATCTGATTTTTCTTTAGATTGTTTATCTGAAATTACGAAAATACATTTGTAACCTTTTACGATAGCTGCTAAAGCTAAACCCATTCCGGTATTACCAGAAGTACCTTCGATGATTGTTCCGCCTGGCTTTAAACGTCCGTCTGCTTCTGCATCTTCAATCATTTTAACTGCCATACGGTCTTTAACAGAATTTCCTGGATTGAATGTTTCTAGTTTTCCTAAAACTAAACAAGGAATTTCTGCTGCAATTTTATTCAATTTTACTATGGGTGTATTCCCGATAGTTTCTAATATGTTTTTTGCGTATTTCATTTGTCTTTTTCTATTATAGAGTACAAAATTAGTTTTTTTTGCTTCAGGTTTAAAGTTTCCGGTAAAAAAGTTTTGATATATATCTTTTTAGAGGAAAATATTCTTATGAATTCGGATCGCGTGAGTGATGGTAGCGGCATCCTCCAATTAGCAAAAACTTCAAATAAGCTTTGTTTTTGCTAATTGGAGATATAGCGGACAGCACGACCTCGTTGAAAAAATAAATATGAGAGCACAGAAAAATTTGTACAACGAGGGCACGCCCTAATTTTATTTAAAGAAATTCCATTCTAAACCAAAACGGATATGGAAGTCACGAAAAGGAGAATTTGGAGCATTGTAATAATCAACTTTATTGGTAAACAAAGCGTTGATGTGTTCTGCTTTTAGGTAAATTCTACATTGTTGCACACGCGCATTTACGAAAAAATCTAAAACCGGAAAGCCACCCACTTTAGTTTGATTTTGCACAAAGAACTCGCCAATAACGGCAACATAATCGTTCGCATAATAGTTGCTGAAATAATTTATAGTCACACCCGTTTGTAGCAACATGGCTTTTTTGAAAACAGGTTTGGTGTAATACAAGGTGTTTCTTAACACAAGATAGGGTAAATTTAAGATTTTATCATCTTGTTGTACTTCTTGCAATTTCACTCTATTGTCTAGCGCCCAATTTTTATATTTAATCTCTTTAGCAATTTCTGCACATAAATACTGAATAGAGTTATTGTATTGAAAAGGTTTGACAACTAAACTATCAATGCGTTCTGCTGTATTATAAAAATACAAATGATCTTTTAAATTAGTTAATTGCACAGAAGCTTCAAACCATTTGTTTTTGGTTTCCGCCTTTAAAATACTAATTTTTTCATTTTTAAATGTAGTATTCCAATTGTAGTTATCGTAATCACTAACATTAAACAGGAAAATATTATCTGGAAGCTTACTAATTTGTTGAGCAGATATTTTTATAAAATTTACATCGGAAAATTTGTATTTCGCAAACACCTCATAATTAGATGAAGGCTGATTAGAAATCGCATTTTGTAATAAAATATTAAAATCCCATTTGTTACGATTGAATTCATATTGCCCACCAACATTATTAACTCTGTTATGTAGATTATATTTTTTATTTGGAATATAAGCTGCGTCATTTTCGGCAACTTTATAAAATTGATTGAATGTATAATTATCGATAAAGAAATTAATTTCCCCTAAATTTTTAGTTTTAAAACTAACCCCAAGTTTATTGTAAAACACATCGAAACGTGTTTTGTTGTTTATGTCTGAATATAGTGAATTACCAAGTCTAGCACTTGATGTCCCTTGAATGAATTCGTAAAACTTATTTTCATAGTACGATTGGTGTTTCAGCACCAAAGAATTACCCGTTGAAAACTGATAAGAATGATCTAAGAAATAACGATTCCCTTTTAGCTTAGAAGAAGCGTCTGTAAAATAAACATCAACTCGTTCACGCTGACTAAAAGATTGATTGGTGCCATCC
>MGWJ01000100.1:0-3617 GCA_001800945.1 Flavobacteria bacterium RIFCSPLOWO2_12_FULL_31_7 | reverse complement strand
ATTAAAAATATATTGACAAACAAAATTAGACTTTAAAAAATATTTTTTATTAACGGAATTATAATTCGTAATGAACCTAAAATGCCCTGAACTTGTTAAATTATTAAAATAATCACCGATAGAGCGAATAGATTTATATGCAACAGTAAAATTTAGATTACGTTTAGTATTTACAGAAATTAAGGCATCTAAGCTTTGTCCTTGACGCATTACTGTTTTGAAATACAAATCAGTTAATGGTGTAGGAACTGAATAATACAAAATGTCCTTATTATTTAAATAGGTACTATGTTTGGCGTTAAAACCAAACTGAGGAAAGGCAGAATTATTTTTTTTTGAAAAATCTAATTGATTAAAAAGATATCCTTCATTAGAAAACGAGAATAAGCCAAAATTATCTTTTCTAAGATAATTGTATTTGTATTCATCTTGAATGGTAAGTGAGGTATCAATATATATGGTATCTTTTTCAGAATTGAAAGTTTTATATAATTTAATATCGGCTTTTAAGTCTTCAACTTTTGTTGAATCTAATTCTTGTGCATATATAGAAAAGGACAAGAAGGAAAGCAACACTATAAGGTATCTCATTTTTACAATTTAAAAGGCAAATGTAATGAGAATTTGTGGAAATAAAAAAACCCCGATAAAATCGGGGTTTTTAAAATATACTAAACTTTATGATTATTGTAACCAGAAAGGAGATTTAGCATTGATAGTGAATAAATCACTAGTAGATAATGATGGAACATTTGCAGCGTTAGCAATGTACTCAGAAACTGGATAGAATAATCTATATGGTTTTCTTGATTGAGTTGCAACAGAAGCAAGAGGCGTTAAAGGATATCCTGTTCTGTTGTAATCTACGAAAGATTCCATACCGTGAACACCCATTAAAGCAATCCATTTTTGGTACATGATAGCATGTAATTGCTCATTGAAAGTAGTTGAAGCAGCATAACCAAAGTTTGGCTTAGCGTTAATAGCAGCTAAATAACCACCAATTGCAGCATTTCTAGAAATAAAACTATCAGTAACACCAGCATCAAACCAACCTTGAGCTCCAGTGAAACCAGCATAACCTGCTTCACCATTATCAGCTCTTGCAGCCGCTTCAGCTAATAAGAAACAAGCTTCAGAATATAACATGATGTACCCACTAGCTCCTGAATAATCATCAAAAGTAGCACCAGGATGCTCACCATATAAATCAAAGTTACCTAACAAACCTAAACGAGCAGGAACTCCAGGCATAACTGCAGTTGGAGTAGAAACATCAACTTGAGAACTACCTTGGTTTACAGCACGTACAGCACCACCAGCAGAACCTGTACCAGCAGTAAACAATCTAGCTCTTCTAGCATCAGTAAGGTTTGGATAGAAAACTCCTGAACCTGGAACTAGTTCTTGAGAACCTGCAGTTGCAGTACCAGTATAGTTAGTGTTAGCATAAGAAGTCATTGCTTTGTAAGCGTGACCAGTCATAGCAATAAACAATCTATTACCACGAGCTGTTCCATCAACTTGGTGAGCAAAAAAGTTGAATGCAGGACTAGCTTGAGCATCAGATGCACCACTAAATCCAGGGTTGATAGTTACACTTTCAGTGATGAAAGGACCAGCAACGATATCAGCTAATTTTGAATCTCTGTAAGCTGCAACAGCACCAGTAGTTTCAGACATTCTTAAACACATTCTTAATTGAATTGTGTTCGCAAATTCATTCCATTTAGCCATATCACCACCTAACATTGTGTCAACTGGTGCGATGTCTTCAGCATTTGGATTAGCAGCAGCAATTAAAGCTCTAGCATCCTCAAGATTAGTAATTAAATCTTGATAAATAGCATAGTCATCATCGTAAGCTGGAGTAATATTTTCAGAACCTTTCCACGCTTCAGTGTAAGGTACATCTCCATATAAATCTACTGCATACTGCACATAATGAGCTTTACAAATTTTTGCAGCAGCAATATAATTATCGTATTGACCAGTTGGATTAGGATAGTCGATAATAGCTTGGAAGTTAATGATATTTCTACCAATACCTTCAAAGATAGGGTTAGCAAAAGAATTGTCAATAATTAATTGTAATTCTTTATCATAACCATTACCATAAGAGTTAACGTTTCTTGTCCATGAGTTCATGAAAACGTTACCTAGTTCATTCATAGTTGTAGCTTGAACTCTGTAAGTAGAAACTTGAGCTCCTGGTAATAATTTACTTGGAGTAGCCTGGCTGAAAAGTAAATCGTTCGGGCTATCATTTATATCCAAATAGTTGTCGCACGAGAACATAGCCAAAGCTAATACAGGTGCTAAAAATTTGATTTTTTTCATAACTTTTATTAATTAGAATGTTAAATTAACACTAAAACCTAAAGTTCTAGTAGTAGGATATTGTCCAATGTTCATAAGACCTTGAGCATTACCTGTTGTGTTTGAAGCCTCTGGGTCTCCATAACTGTTGTTCTCAAGACCATTTTTAGCCTTAATTAATTTACCATCAGCTAAGAATACGAAAGGATTTCTAGCATTAACTCCAAATCTTAAAGATTCTAATCCAGCTCTTTCGATTAATTTTTTAGGTAAAGCGTAGCTTAAAGATAACTCTCTAATTTTTAATGCAGCTGCATCAACAACACTTGACTCACCTACAGCTCTGTGAACAGTAGTAAAATAATCTAAAGTTCTTCCGTTCATACCGTTTGGACCTGGATTATTCCATAAGTACGCAACAGTATTTGGTAAACCTGTAGTAGCATTAACCCCTGGTACAACGTATCCTTGAGTTCTATCAAAACCTGCAGTATCTAAATCACCTCCGGTAAATAACAATAAGTTTTTAGCAAAAGAGTAAGTAGAAGCTCCTGATCTGAAATCAGCAACAGCAGTTAATTTGAAACCTTTGTATTCGAATGAGTTCGTTAAACCAATAATATAATCTGGCACACCTTTTCCTAATTTACTTAATGGTGCATTTGTTAAAGGAGCTCCATTATTATCAACTAAAATGTTACCATTTGCATCTCTTTGGAAAGTAGTTCCTTTAATTAAAGGGAATTCTTCACCAACTTCAGCAAAAATACCAATTTGTGAGTTAGACTGTAAAGCAATACTAGTTTGACCATCAGCTAACTTAGTAATTTTAGTTTTGAAAGTAGAGTAATTACCTCTAATATCCCAACGGAAATCTTTTGTTTTAACTGGTACAAAACCTAAATCAATTTCGAAACCTTTGTTTTCTAAATCTCCAATATTACTTCTTAAATTTTGGTTACCAGAAAAACTAGATGCCGTAACATTAGAAATTAAATCTTTAGTGTTAGCTACATAGTAAGAAGCTTCTAAAGTAATTCTATCTTTAAAGAAACCAAATTGTCCACCAACTTCAAAAGTATTAACATATTCAGGCTTAACATTTGGATCTGTTGGGAATTGATTATAAGCTAAAGCTGATAAACCATTGTATGGGAAACCTGTTGGGATTCTAGTTAACTCGTTAGTTTCATATGCTGCTACAGCTGATGTATTACCTACAGAAGTGTAAGAAGCATTTAATTTAGCATAGTTTAAAACTTTATTATCTTTTAAAGATTCAAAAGCTTTTGTTGGAA
>MGWJ01000099.1:7483-10765 GCA_001800945.1 Flavobacteria bacterium RIFCSPLOWO2_12_FULL_31_7 | reverse complement strand
CTGGACAAATAGTAATCATTTGTTCGCCCATATCTTCACCAATTTTTTCTAAAACGCCACCATCTCCGAACATAACTGTTCCATAATGATGATCCACTTCAGTTTTATTATTTTTAATAACTTTCATCATTGAAAGTCCTAATAAAAACTCGAAGTTTTTTTCAGTAATCGTTTTTGTATTGATGTCTTCACACAATTCTTTACCCATTTTTTCTTTCAACTTTTCTTTAGTTAAATTTTGAGTAAATGATAATTGGCTTACAATAAAAAGCGAGAGTATTAGAAGTTTCTTCATTTTATAAATCTTGTGCATTAGCAATTAATTCGGCAATATCCATAACTTGAACGGAACCTTCTTTTTCTTTATTTTTAATTCCGTCAGTTAACATGGTATTACAGAACGGGCAACCAGCAGCAATAATTTCTGGTTGTGTTGCTAAAGCATCTTCAGTTCTTTCAATATTGATGTCTTTGTTCCCTTTTTCAGGTTCTTTGAACATTTGCGCTCCACCGGCACCACAGCATAAACCATTGGCACGAGAACGTTTCATCTCCACTAATTCAGCATCTAATTTTGTGATTAAATCTCTTGGCGCTTCGTATATATTATTCGCACGACCTAAATAACATGGATCGTGGAAAGTAATACGTTTCCCTTTAAATTGTCCGCCTTCAATGGTTAATCTTCCAGAGTCTAATAATGATTTCAGGAATTCTGTATGATGAACTACTTCATATTTCCCACCTAATTCTGGATACTCATTTTTAATTGTATTGAAACAGTGCGGACACGCCGTTACGATTTTCTTTACTTCATAAGCATTCATGACTTCAATATTCATCATGGCTTGCATTTGAAATAAAAATTCATTTCCAGCTCTTTTTGCAGGATCACCAGTACAACTTTCTTCTGTACCTAAAACAGCGAAAGGAACATTTGCTTTGTTTAAAATTTTCACAAAAGCTTTTGTAATTTTTTTGGCTCTATCATCAAAACTCCCTGAACAACCTACCCAAAACAAAACTTCTGGTGTTTGTCCTTGTGCCATCATTTCGGCCATTGTTGGTACTACTAAATTTTCTGACATATTATTTTATGTTTGTTCTATTATTTAAGCTGAATTTGATTTTTTTTAAAGAATTAATCGTTTAATTCATCATCAAAAACCTGAATAGTTACATCTTTTTCAATTAAATCTGTAAACTTTCCATTATACCTTGTTGCCTTAACCAAATGATTGTCAATCCAATGATAGTTTCCTCCACGAGGTTTTCCCATTACCATTCCGTGATATTTGAAACCATGATCTTTTAACCATTTTTCAGTAACTTCTCTGTGCGCTTCTGTTCGAGACGTAAAAAAGAAAATAACATGACCTTCTTCATACCATTTATTTAAAGTTTCTAAAGCATCTGGATATACTTTTGCTGTAGCCATTCTTTCCGGTTCTTCATTTGGAATGTCATCGCAAATGGTTCCGTCAATATCAATTAGGTAATTTTTAATTCCTTCAGGTAATATTGGACTTAAATGTTCTCCATTTACGGTTAATTCTTGTAATTTCCCTTCAATTTCTTCTTTTTTCATGCTGTTGTGTTGTTGTTGTTGTTATTGTTGTTTGTATTGAGAGGAATAGTCGCGACTTATCTCTATTTTATGCTTCGTTTCTCCAGTTTACTCTATCTTGTTGGTTATATTGCCATGGTGCACCGTTATTTTCAATATTGGTCATAACTGCATTTAATTCCATTGGAGCGGCACTTTGTTCCATGACTAAATAACGTCTCATATCCATAATAATAGATAAAGGACTAATATTGATTGGACATTCTTCCACACATGCGTTACAAGAGGTACAAGCCCAAAGTTCTTCTGGAGTGATGTAATCGTTTAATAAAGATTTATTATCTGGAACGAAAACACCTTTATTCGCATCAATATTTTTACCAACTTCCTCTAATCTATCACGCGTATCCATCATAATTTTACGAGGAGATAATTTTTTACCTGTAAGATTTGCAGGACATGAAGAAGTACAACGACCACATTCTGTACAAGTATAAGCGTTTAGCAATTGTACCCAATTTAAATCTTGAACATCTGAAGCTCCGAATTTAGCTGGAACGGCGTCAGGATTAGCTGGTGCTGCGAACGGATCGGCATTTGGATCCATCATTAATTTCACTTCATTTGTCACACTTTCTAAATTATCAAATTTCCCTTTTGCATTTAAATCGGCAAAATAAGTATTTGGAAACGCTAATAAAATGTGTAAATGTTTAGAAAAATATAAATAATTTAAGAAAGCAATAACCATTAATAAGTGTCCCCACCATCCTACTCTCTCTAAAATATGTAAAGCACCTTCGCTCATTCCACCAAAAATTGCTGGTCCTAAGTGTTGAGAAACTGCAAAATTAAAAGAACCTGTTCCTTCAAAGTGCGATTTTCCTAATGAATATAATACTTCATCAGTTCCATTCATAGTGAAAATACAAGCTACTAAAACAATTTCCATGATTAAAATTAAGTTAGCATCTTTTGTTGGCCAACCTAACATTTCAGCTTTATTGAAACGTGGCAATTTTAATAAATTTCTTCTTGACAAGAACGCAATTGTTGCTGTTAAAGCTAATAAAGAAAGGATTTCAATGAAACTAATTAAAAAAGTATAAAATCCACCTAAACCTGTTTTAAAGAAACGGTGAGTTCCGAAAAGTCCGTCAACAATGATTTCCAATAACTCAATCTGAGTAATAATAAATGCTGCATATAAGGTAAAATGTAAAATAGCAGGAATTGGTCTGGTGAACATTTTTTTCTGTCCCAAAGCAATTAATGCCATGTTTTTCCAGCGTGCTGCAGAATTATCCGTTCTGTTTACGTTTTGTCCTAATTTAATATTTCGTATTATTTTTTTAACATTTATCACGAAAAAGCCAACGCCCACGATTAGGACAATTGCAAAAATAATATTTGGTAAAAAACTCATAGGTTTTAGTTTTTAGGTTGTTCTTTAATTGATTCAGTAGTTGGTGCAACATAAGGTTTGTTTTTCTTACCGAAAACAGACACATTTACATATCGCGTAGGATTTAATCTTAAATCTTGTAATAATAATTCTAATTCTTTAGATGTTTTAGTCAAATTAGTGTACATCGCGTCATCGCTTAATAATTTCCCCATTGAACCTTTACCTTGTTCTAAGTTGGTCATCATTCCATTAACACTTGTTAGTGTAGCTTCAAGTTTTTTTACGGTAGCACCTAGATCCGCTTTTT
>MGWJ01000099.1:0-7425 GCA_001800945.1 Flavobacteria bacterium RIFCSPLOWO2_12_FULL_31_7 | reverse complement strand
GTTGTATTTAATTTCGATTTATTATCTGCTAAAATACCATTAATATTCTTTGAAGTTTGACTAAATTCTGCCATTGTAATTTCTAATGAAGCTATTGCAGATTTTAATTTTTGTTGTGTAGAAGCATCTAAAGTAGCATTTAAATTTTCAATTAATTTATTTGCATTTTCTAATAAAACTTCAACTTTATCTTTTACTGGTCCGATTTGATTTGCTAATTCTGCAGTTAATCCTAGTTTATCAGAAGCTTTTAAAATATCACCTGATTCTACGAAATTTTTATCTGAAAAATTATTTAAGATGGCAATTTCTCTTCCACCAATTAATCAAGAGTCCATAATTTGCGCTGTACTCGATTTTGCAATTTGGATTTGAGCGTTTGTAATAATCAATTCAACTTTCATTTTACCATCTGGCAACATTTCAATAGAATTAACTTTTCCAATGTTTAAACCATTTATTGTAACTGGAGCAGAAACCACTAATCCGGCTACATTATCATAAACGGCATATAATTTAGTACTGTTATCGAATAAATTTCTTCCTTTAAGGAACACAAAACCCCAGTAAAATAATACTATGGATAATATAACTAAAACGGCAACTTTAATTTCTCTAGAAATTTTCAAAATATATTAATTTAAAAAAACAAAAATAGCAATATTTATTTGATTGCCTCGCTTAATTTAATTTTTTTCCCATTTTTTATAGGTACGATAAATGAAGAAGAATAACCTTTGGCCTTTGCTTCTTCTAACAATTGTTTTGCAGTTGCATAAGAAGCTGTTGAACCATAAAAATATTTATAAATCGCATTTTCCTTTTCAATAGAAATATTTTTTAATCCTTTGAAGTTTTGAGGTAAGGTTTCTAGCTTTTTACCACTTGCTGAAATTTGAATTTTAAAAGTAATTCCATCAATAGCAGTTTTGTGATCAGATGTTGGTTTTACTTCATTTTTTTTAGGTTCGTCTTTTTTAACAGAATCTTTTTTAGGCTCTTCTTTTTTTGGAGTTACACCTGTTTCTAGTTTAAAAAAATCATCTCTGTATTCTAAAATTGCTTTGGAAATGGCTTCTGCTAATTTATTTTGCCCTTCTGAGGAATTTAAAAAAGCACCTTCATCTTTATTAGAAACAAACCCCATTTCAATTAACACGCGAGGCATAATAATTTTTCTCAACACTAAGAAACCGGCTTGTTTAACACCTCTATTTTTACTAGGTGTAAATTTTGTAAACGCTTGTTGTACTTTTCCTGCAATATCAATACTTTGTTGAATATTTTCTTCTTGCATGATAGAAATTCCCATCACAGATTCTGGTGATTTTGGATCGAAACCATCGTACTTAATTTTATAATCACTTTCTAAAGTTACAACGGCATTTTCCTTTTTGGCTACTTCTAAATTTGCAGCATTTCGGGTAACTCCCATGACATAGGTTTCATTTCCAGCTGCAGCCTGATTATCGTTCGCATTACAATGCATAGAAACAAATAAATGTCCTTTAGAACGATTCGCTATATTTGCTCTTTCATCTAATTCAACAAAAACATCAGTCTTTCTAGTATAAATTACTTCAACGTTGGATTCCTTTGCTAAAATTTCACCTACTTTAAGAACCGTATTTAATGAAATTTTCTTTTCAATATTTCCATGATAGGTGGCACCATAGTCTTTTCCACCATGCCCCGCATCTAACACCACCTTAAACTTTTTAGTTTGAGATTGCGCCATAATCGTTACTAAAAATACAACTAATACTTGCGTGAATTTTATCATTTCTTTATTTTGATTCTACTATAAAAGCAGTTTTATATCCTTTTAATTTGGCTTCGGCTAACAATTTCTTGCAAGTTTCCATACTTCCTTCTCCATAATAATACTTGTAACCTCCATTAGTTTCGGCAACTGAAATATTACTTAAACCATTAAAATTTTCAGGTGTTAATTCTAGTTTTTTAGTACTAAAACTAATTTGAACTTTATAACCTGAACCTATTGATACTGGAGTAATAGTAGTTGAATTAGCCACTGTTGAAGAATCTGATGAAACCAAAAGAACTTCCGTTTCTATTATCGGTTCTTTAATGTCTAAAACATTCGGAACGGTATTTGTACCTCTTAAATTGTTTTTATAGTCAATAATAGATCTGGCAATAATTTGAGAAAAATTAGATTTTCCTTCTTCAGATTTTATGTATTTTGATTCTTCTAAATTACTCAAAAACCCTAACTCAATTAAAACACCAGGCATAACCGTAGCATCTAAAACCCAAAGTGGTTGTTGGTGCATTCCTAAATCTTTTCGTTGTAAAGAGTTTTTAAAATAACCTTGAACCGTGCTGGCAAAATCAATACTTTGCATTAAAGTTTCTTCTTGCATAATTTTCAATCCAATTTGAGTATGTGGATTATTGGGATCAAAGCCTTCGTATTTTTCTTTATAATCTTCCTCTAATGAAATTACTGCATTTTCTGCTTTGGCAATTTCGAAATTCATTCCTGTTCTAGATAAACCCATTACTAATGTCATTGCTCCATAAGGTTTTGGAGAAACAGAAGAATTACAATGTACAGAAACAAATAAATCTGCCTCAAAATCATTAGCTATTTTTGCTCTATCTTGTAAAGGAATAAAAACATCTGTTGTTCTGGTGTATTTTATATCAAATTCTGGATAAGCTTCTAAAATTTTACCAATTCTTAAAACCACATCTAGGGCAATAACTTTTTCGGTACAACCATTTTTTTGGGCTCCTGGATCTTTTCCTCCATGACCAGCATCTAAAATAAGTTTAAATTTCTTTTCTTGAGCATAAGAAAAGATTGATATAGAGAGTAATATAAGTAATAGCGTTTTTTTCATTTTAATTAAGTTATAATTTTACTAAATAATTAAATTTAACAAAAAATATACGTAAGTTTGACCCATCAAAAATTGAACCAATTTTTACAAAAATAGTATTTATAGATTTGAGTACAAAGATTAATCATATCGTTTTTTTATTTTTTTTTCTAATTGCATGTAATTCAGAAATTTACTCTCAAAACACCAATCCTGAAGATAGTGTTAAAGTAGATATAAATGAATTAGTTGCTACAAAAGCTACAGTAAAAAAAGACTCCACAAAAAAACCTTTATTAGAAGGAATTGTAAACCGTAAGGCAAAAGGTTATGAAAGGTTAGACCAACGTAAAAAAAGGTTAACACTTTATGATGAAGCCGAATTACATTATATAGATTTCGAATTGAAGTCAGGAATTATCGTTTTGGATTACGAAAAAAATCTTGTTTCTGCTGGACGATTAAAAGATAGTACTGGAAAATATATTCAGTATCCTTATTTCAAACAAGGAGAAAATATTATTGAGCCCGACTCTATAGTTTTTAACACCAAAAGCGGTAAAGCGAAAATTTGGAATACGAAAAGTAAACAAGGTGAAATGTTTTTATATTCTGAAGTTTCTAAAAGAGAAAATGATTCAGTGATTTTTTTCCAGAATGCTCGTTTTACAACCTCTACGAACATCGAAAAACCAGAATATTATTTTAAAGCATACAAAGCAAAATTGGTTCCAAAAAAGAAATTTGTTACCGGATTAACGCACATGTATATTGCTGATGTACCTACTCCTATTGGTGTTCCGTTTGCCTTTTTTCCCATGACTAATAAAAATACTTCTGGAGTAATTATACCTGCTCCTGGACAAAATAATGAACGAGGCTATTTCTTACAAAATGGTGGATATTATTTTGCTTTAAGCGATTATTATGATTTGGCCGTTTTAGGAGATTATTATACTAATGGAAGTTATGCTTTAAGAACTGAAACTTCGTATGCCAAAAGATATAAGTATAATGGAAATGTACAACTTAGATATGAAAATCAGGTTTTAGGTGAAAAAGGTTTTCCGGGCTATGCAAGAACCAATCAGTATAACATTCAATGGTCGCACTCCCAAGATGCAAAGGCTTCTGCGAATTCTAGATTTTCATCTTCTGTAAACTTTGGTAGTAGTAAATATTTCCGTCAATCTTTGAACTTAATTAATGTTGGAGCTAATTTAAATAACACTTTAAGTTCTTCTATTAGTTATTCTAAAACGGTTCCTACAGTGCCGTTAGTCAACTTTGCAGTTGCTGTAACTCACAATCAAAATACAAATACAGAAATTGTTAACTTAACGTTACCTTCATTTAATGCGAGTGTGGACAGAATTTTTCCATTTGCAAAACAAGATGGAATTAAAAAAGGAGTATTTCAAAATATCAACTTTCAATACAGTTTAAAAGGAGAAAATAGAATTTCAACCAGCGAGTCATTCTTATTTAAATCAGAAATGTTTGATACCGCTTTAGCTGGAATTTCTCATAATATTCCTATCTCTACGAACTTTAAAGTCTTTAAACATTTTAGTGTAACGGCAGGAACTTCATTCGCTGAAAATTGGGTATTTAATACCAACGAAAAAGTATTCAATACCGCTACAAATAAAGTGGAAAGCATTAGAAAAAATGGATTTGATTCGTACCGAACTTATAATTTATCAACAAGTGTTGGAACAACTATTTACGGAACCTATACCTTTAAAGAAACGAATAAAATTCAAGCTATCAGACATTTAATGCGTCCGAGTATTTCGTATGGTTATTCACCAAGTTTCGGACAATATTATGATCATTACACAGATAATTTAGGAAATTATTACAGCTACAGTCGTTTTGAAAACACATTATTAGGTGCACCTGGATTAGGAACTTCGAATTC
The DNA here is from genome assembly GCA_001800945.1 of Flavobacteria bacterium RIFCSPLOWO2_12_FULL_31_7. Taxonomy (GTDB): domain Bacteria; phylum Bacteroidota; class Bacteroidia; order Flavobacteriales; family Flavobacteriaceae; genus Flavobacterium. Next base: position 2,652 of record MGWJ01000099.1, on the reverse strand, counting down.
AATTGGTTTTGGTTTAGCCAACACATTAGAAGCTAAAGTTTTAGACAAAGCCAGTAAAAAAGGAGAAACTAAAAAAATATCGTTGTTAAATCAGTTTAACTTTTCAACAGCATATAATTTATCTGCTAAAGAATTTAAATTATCACCTATTAATCTTATTGGTGGAACCTCGTTGTTTGATAATAAATTAGGAATAAATTTTGGTGCACAATTTGACCCTTATGATTTAGATGAAAATAATAATAGAATTGACGAATTTAGCCTAAGCAACGGAAACGGTTTAGCCAGAATGACAAGTTCAAACATTACATTAAACTATTCAGTTACTAGTAACGATTTTGGTTCAGATAAAAGTTCGAAGCAAAACGTTCAAAATGGTGGAAGAAGTGACGATTTATTTGGTTCTGCCACAGATTTAGGTAATCAAGAACAAAGTTTATTCGGTAAAAAAGATACTAAAAAACAACAAACCGAATTATATAATTTCAAATTTCCTTGGGATTTACGTTTAGCCTATTCATTAACATATAGTAATAACGAAAATCAAAAAGAAATTACAACCAATTCGTTAATGGTTTCTGGAAACGTAGATTTAGCTATAAAATGGAGAATGGGATTTTCATCTGGATATGATTTTACTAAAAAAGGAATTACGTTCACACAATTGCGTTTTGAAAGAGATTTAGAAAGCTGGAGAATGAGTTTTAGCATCGTGCCAATTGGCGTGTATTCATACTGGAATTTCTTCATTGGAATCAAATCTTCTATATTAAGCGATATCAAATGGGATAAACGAAAATTACCAGATCCAACATTACGTTAAAAAGAGCCAAGTAAAAAGGGATAAGGTAAAAGTTTAAAAAAACAGAAAATAGAGAAAAGGATATAGATTCAAGTATAAACAAATAAAAAAAACTTAGCGACTTTGTGTCTTCGTGGCAAACAAAATCGCTTCGTATCTTAAAGAAACATGAAAAAAATAATATTTACAGAAAAAGCACCTGCTCCTATTGGTCCATATAACCAAGCAGTATTAGTTGGAAACACGTTGTACACTTCTGGACAAATTGCTATTAATCCAGTCACGAACGAGTTAGTTTTAGACAATATAGAAGACGAAACTAAATTAGTGATGGAAAATTTAAAAGCAGTTTTAGCAGCCGCTGAAATGACTTTTGAAAACGTAGTAAAAGTTTCTATTTTTATCAGTGATATGGGAAACTTCGCCAATATAAACGCTGTTTATGGTTCTTACTTTAACGAAGCCACCGCACCAGCAAGAGAAACCATACAAGTAGCGTGTTTACCAAAAAATGTAAACGTAGAAATTTCTGCAGTAGCGATAAAATAAACAATTTATCTTAATCTAAAAATCCTCATATTAATCTTAACTTGAGGATTTTTTTGTGGAATAAATCTGAAAAAATTACTCCTCCAACAATAAAGCATTCAATAACATTTGTGCTGTTGCTTCATTTGTAGCTAATGGAACGTTATGCACATCGCAAATACGAATTAACATATTAATATCCGGTTCGTGCGCGTGACTACTTGAAGGATCTTTAAAAAACAATACCATTTTCGTTTTACCTTCTGCTACTCTAGCTGCAATTTGTGCATCGCCACCTAAAGGACCACTTAGCATTTTTCTTACTTTTATACCTATGGCTTCCGCTTTTCCACCAGTTGTACCCGTTGCAATAATTTTAATATTTTCTTTAAGCAAAAGTTGGTGGTTTTTGTTTAAAAACTGAACCATATCAGCTTTTTTTCCATCGTGTGCAATTACTGCTATTTCCATTTTTTTATTCATCTTCTTCTATTTTTTGCCACGAATTAATTAATTTTATTTTAATCGTCCTTAGGGTTATGGATCATTAAAATTGAATTTATCTCGTTGGTTGTAATTATCAAATTGTTTTATTTTTTTATTTTGCCACGAATTCTCAAATATCAAAAAATGAAACATAAAAATTAATACATCTTTGATGAAAATTCAAATAAAATCGAAAAGTTAATCCGAAAAATTCGAAAATTCCTGGCTAATTTCATTTAATCAAATAATAATTTCATTCTTCAATATGCGAATCTTTCAAAGTGGCTTTTAAAAACACAAATCCTAAAACTCCAGCAACTAATGAAGAAAGTAGAATGATAAATTTAGCATTGTTAATTACGGTTTCATTATCAAAAGCTAATAAAGTAATAAAAATCGACATCGTAAACCCAATTCCGCCTAAAAACCCAACACCTAAAACCGATTTCCAATTTAAATCGCCAGGCAATTTACACAAACCAAATTTCACTGCAATAAAAGTAATTAAAAAGATTCCTAAAGGCTTACCAATAATTAATCCAAGAGCAATTCCTAAACTATAATTTTCTGTCAGAATTTCCGAAATGCTTCCACTCATCACAATAGCAGTATTCGCCAAGGCAAAAATTGGAAGAATGATAAATGCCACTGGTTTATGAAGAAAATGTTGTAAAATATACGAAGTTGATTTATCGCCACCATTTCCAAAAGGAATCGCAAAAGCCAATAAAACACCCGTAATAGTTGCATGAACGCCAGAATTTAGCATAAAATACCACATGATAACACCACCAATTAAATACGGAATTAAATTGGTGGTGTTATCATGTGGTATT
>MGWJ01000098.1 GCA_001800945.1 Flavobacteria bacterium RIFCSPLOWO2_12_FULL_31_7 | reverse complement strand
TTTATGAATATGCCGATAAAATTTCAACCTTATTATTGCCAAAAACACAATCGTATTACGAGGTTTTTATTGATGGAGAAAAAATTTACGAGCGTTCTTCTGAAGCAGATCCGTTGTATGAAGATCGCTATTTGCCAAGAAAGTTTAAAATAGCCATTGCTATTCCGCCAAGTAATGATGTAGATGTTTTTACGAATGATATCGGATTAATCGCGATTATCGAAAACAACGAACTAAAAGGTTTTAATATCGCAATTGGTGGTGGTTTAGCTACAACTCATGGCAATCCAAATACGTATTCTCGTTTAGGCACTATCATTGGCTTTACAGATTCGGAAGAAAAAACCTTAAAAGCAGTGTATGAAATTTTAACCATTCAGCGTGATTTTGGAAATCGTGTAGATAGAAAATTATCTCGACTAAAATATACTGTCGATAAATTAACCGTGGAAGGCTTCAAAAAAGAATTAGAAAAACGCATCGGATTTGAATTCGAACCAGAAAGAAAATACACATTTACTGAAAGAAGCGATCGTTTTGGTTGGGAAAAAAATCACCAAGACAAATGGTTTTACACACTATTTGTAGAACATGGTGTAGTGAAACCGTATCAAAAACAATTTCTGTACGAATTGGCACAATTGAATGTTTCAAACTTTATTTTTTCAGGAAATCAAAATTTAATTCTTGGTGAAATTGAAGAAAGTAATAAATCGAAAGTCGAAAATTTATTGTTACAACATAATATCGAAAAACAAGTCAGTGCATTACGAAAAAATTCTATGGCGTGTGTGGCGTTACCAACTTGTCCGCTAGCCTTGGCGGAAGCACAACGTTATTTACCAGAATTAGTCACGAAAATTGAACCAATTTTAGCAAAATACAACTTAACAAACGATGAAATTACGATTCGTATGACAGGTTGTCCAAATGGTTGTGGGCGACCGTATGTTTCAGAATTAGGTTTTGTTGGAACTGGTCCTAGTCAATATAATTTCATGTTAGGTGGCGATCGATTCGGTGAAAGGCTTAATAAAATCTATAAAGAGAAATTATCGGAAACGCAAATTTTAGATGAGGTTGATGTTTTGTTCAGTCGATATGTAAAAGAAAAATTCGAAAATGAAACATTTGGAGATTTCGCTTTTAGAGCCATTTTGAACGGATGAAGAAGTTAATCGTGTTTATTATTGTGTTGCTTCCAGAATTTTTTCTAGCTCAAAAAATGGTAGAACACCAACAGTTAATCTGGTATGGTTATTATAATAGTTTAAAATTTAATGAAAAATGGAGTTTGAATAGCGAAATTCAAGAACGCCAGTTTTATCAGCCAACAGCCCAACATCAGTTGGTTTTTAGAACGAATTTGGAAAGAAAATTAATCGGCGATTGGAACGCTTCTGTTGGAATGACTTATTTTTTACAAAATCCGAATAATCCAACTTCGGAAAGCAATTTAACAGTTCCAGAATTGCGTCCTGATATCGGTTTTGGGAATAAACAAAAACTAGGAATTGTAACCATAAATCATCGCTATAAAGCCGAAGCAAGATTTTTTCACGATGTAGAAAATAACAGATTGGTTGGCGGTTATCGCTTTTCCAATTTCCGTTTGCGTTATCAAGTAGGTTTGGATTTTCTGATTTGGAAAAATGAAAGAGAACAAGTGTTTGTTGCAAAAATTAAAGATGAAATTATGTTTAATGTAGGTAATAAAATGGTGAAAAACACTTTCGATCAAAACCGTATTTATCTAGCAATTAATTATAAAATAAATAATTCTTATGCGGTGGAATTAGGCTATATGAATTGGTTTCAACAGCTAAAATCTGGAACCGATTTTTATAATAGAGATATTTTAAGATTCTCCATTTTTCACAGTATGGATTTAAAAAAGAAAAAAAATGACTAATACATTATTTCCAGTTTTTCTAAAAACCGAAACCGCAAAGTTTTTAATTGTAGGCGGTGGCAATGTAGGTTTGGAAAAAACAGAAACGCTATTAAAACAAAATCCGGAGATTAATTTAATCTTAGTGGCGACATATTTTCATTCGAAGTTAAAAGAGATCATTCATCAAAATGAAAACATTTCTTTTCATGAAAGAGCTTTTGAAGCTTCCGATTTAGAAAATAAAGATTTTGTAATTATTGCAACAGATAAAACTGAAGTAAATCGCCACGTCAGAGAATTAGCTAAAGCAAAAGGAATAAAAGTCAACGCCGCAGATCAACCGGATTTATGTGATTTTTATTTGGGTTCGATTGTCAACAAAGGAAATTTAAAAATTGCGATTTCTACCAACGGAAAATCGCCAGTTTTAGCCAAGAGATTAAGAGAATATTTTATAGAAGTCATACCTGATGAAATTGACTAAAGTATTCTTCAGTTAAACGCTTTTAGAAACCAACATAAAGGAGATTTTCAAGAAAAATTAGCGGTTTTAAATGAAGCTACTTCTGTCTTTGAGAAGAAGTCAGAAAAAAAGAAATATAAAAACTTAACCTTTCAATTAACACTTTTGTTTTTCGCTATTTTCTTAGGTTACGGACTTTCAGGAATTGTGTCCATCGACCAAGTAAAAGAATATTCAAATCAAATTCCAAATGCTTTTTACGGAATGTTGTTGGTTGGTTTTTTTGCACAATTAGTGGATGGAGCTGTTGGTTTAGGTTATGGTGTAACGTGTTCTACAAGTATGATGTTGTTGGGAATCAAATTGCCAGCCATTAGCGGAAGTATTCATACCGCAGAAATGTTTTCCAGTGGAATTAGTGGATTTTCTCATTATAAATTCGGAAACGTAAATAAGAAATTGCTTTGGTGGTTGGTTATTCCTGGCGTAATTGGTGCGGTTTCTGGAGCTTTGTTGTTGGTGTATTTTGGAAGTAAGTATGAAAAAATTACTTACGGTGTTTTAGCAACATACACCATGATTATGGGTTTTAGTTTGTTAAGAATCGCCATCAGAAAACAAATTCCTAACAGAAAAAGTAAGAATACAGGATTTCTGGGTTTTTCAGGAGGTTTTTTAGATGCATTCGGCGGTGGTGGTTGGGGACCAATTGTGACTTCTACACTATTATCAAGAGGAAAAAAATCTAAATATGTAGTAGGAACCGTAAGTTTAGCAGAGTTTTTTGTTACAATGGCTGCATCTATAACCTTTTTTGTGTCAATTGGAGTGAGTCATTGGTATATTATTGCAGGTTTGATTATTGGAGGAGCAATTGCTGCGCCTTTTGCTGCTAAACTCGCTGGTAAAATGCCTCAAAAAACAGCTTTATTACTGGTGGCTTTTTTGGTAATTGTTTTTAGTATCCGAATGCTGTTAAAGATATTTTAGGTTAGTTTTTTCTAATTTACAGAAATATTTCTGTTTTTTTTGAGTTTTTTTAGATTTTAAATCTAATATAGGTTTAAAAATTAATAAAAATCAGACAATTTATCTATTTATTTTTTTATAACAGAAAATATTTCTAAATTTGCCCCATCAAAATCAAGAAATAATGATTATCACTATTTACAATATGCGCTTTATGATGTGGAACATTCCGCAGAGGGCGACTATTGCATAGTTTTAAATATTTTAAAAGTTATACAATGAAACCTCTGCCAATAGCAGAGGTTTTTTTATGTACAAAATTTAAAAGCAATAAGAATGAAACAAGCAATCCAAAACATAAACTACACCACAATGAAAATGCCTACAATTTTTTGTATGCGCAAAAACTATTGCCAAAAGCGGAAGATGTAATCTTAGTTTTAGTTCAACTAAAAACCCTTTTGGCAAATGTTCAAAAGGGTTTTTTATTATAAATCCGTTTTAAAATCCAAATAAATAACAATAGTTTAAAAACAAATGAAAACATTACAAAATATAAAAATTTCAAATTTTTTGCTCCAATCGGGCGAGGTTTGTAAAATAAATTTAACCTATCAGTCTTTTGGTTTACCTATCGGAATGGCGCCAATTGTGTTGGTCAATCACGCTTTAACAGGAAATTCAAATGTTACTGGTGAAACGGGTTGGTGGAATGATGTAGTAGGAGAAGATAAAGTAATCGATACTAAAAAATATACGATAATTGCATTCAATATTCCTGGAAATGGGTACGATGCTATTTCGGAAAATTTGATAGAAAATTATAAAAGTTTCACCACAAAAGACGTTGCTTCTCTTTTTTGGAAAGGTTTAGAATATTTAAAAATCAATCAGCTTTTTGCTGTAATTGGAGGAAGTTTAGGCGGTGCCATTGCTTGGGAAATGGCTTTTATAAAACCAAATTCTATTCATAATCTAATTCCTATAGCTTCAAATTGGAAAGCAAATGATTGGCTTATTGGAAATGTTTTAGTACAAGATGCGATTCTAAATAATTCGAAAAACCCAATTCACGATGCAAGATTACACGCGATGTTGTTGTATAGAACGCCACAATCATTAACTGCGAAATTTAATTCGGAAAAAAATAACAACCAAGAGATTTATAAAGTAGAATCGTGGTTGCTACATCACGGTGAAAAATTAACAGGAAGATTTGAATTGAGTTCGTACAAATTAATGAATCATCTATTAAAAACCATTGGTGAAAATAGTTCAGAAAATGATTTACAAGAATTCGCAAAAATAAGTTCGACAAAAATTCATCAAATAGCCATTAATAGCGATTATTTTTTCGCACCTAATGAGAATATAAAAACACACAATTTGCTGAGTATTATCACAAATAATTTATCGTATCATGAAATAAATTCTATTCACGGACACGACGCTTTCTTGATAGAATATAAAAGTTTAAACAACATATTAAAAACAATTTTTAACACTAAGCACACAACTTAATTATGTCAATTTTAAAATCAGAAGAAAAAGGAATCAAGTACAAAGGAATTAAAGAATTATCCGTTTTAGATCATGTTTCTTTAGTCAATTTAGAAGGAAAAGGATTGCTAGGAAAAGCAGGTGTCGATGCACGAATTTTTAGTGTAATGGCTAATTTGAAAATTAGTGTAAGTATCATTTCGCAAGGTTCGTCAGAAAGAGGAATCGGTATTGTTGTCAATTCAGATAGAGCTTCTGAAGCTTTGCAAGGTTTGGAAAAAGAATTTTCAAAAGAATTACTTTTTGGAGATGTAAATAAAGTTTCGGTAGATAATAATATCGCAACAATTTCTATTACGGGTCAAGATTTAAGTACGTTTCATAAATTATATTCGTCGTTAATCAAAAATAAAATTACACCTATTTTATTTAACAACATCATTACAGGAAATAGCGTGAGTTTAGTGGTGAAAAAAACCGATTTAAAACGCGCCTTAAATGTAATTAATGTGGAGATTTTCGGGCAAACGAAAAAAATAAACATTGCGGTTTTCGGTCACGGTTTAGTTGGTGGTACATTGATAAATCAGGTTTTGTCTTCGGCTAAAAACATTGAAGGTAGAAAAGGAATCAATCTGAATATTTTTGCGATTGCGAATTCTACAAAATTGGTAATTAATAAAGCAGGAATCAAGGAAAATTGGAAAGAAGAAATTGAAAATGAAGGTGTTACATACGATATTCAAGATGTAATTCAATATGCAAAAGAAAATCATTTAGAAAATTTAATTGCGGTGGATAATACAGCAAGTAGCGGCTTCGTAGAAAATTATTTAACACTTATTGAAAATGGTTTCGATGTGGTTTCGTCAAATAAAATTGCCAATACGTTGAGTTATGGTTTTTATAAAGAAATTCGTCAAGTGTTACAAGATAATCAGAAAAATTATCTTTACGAAACCAATGTTGGTGCAGGTTTGCCGTTAATTGATACGATTAAGTTATTGCATCTTTCAGGAGAAAATATCACAAAAATTAAAGGTGTTTTTTCAGGAACGTTGAGTTATATTTTTAATCATTTTTCAGTAGAAGATAAACCATTTAGTGAAGTCTTAAAAGAAGCCATTGCCTTAGGTTTTACCGAACCTGATCCACGAGAAGATTTATGCGGTAACGACGTGGCAAGAAAATTACTGATTTTAGCTCGTGAATTAGATTTGCAAAATGAATTTAATGAAATTGAAATTCAAAGTTTAATTCCAATAGAGTTAAGGTCGTTAACCACTTCGAATTTCTTAGAAAATTTACAACTTTTAGATAACCATTATAAAACAATTAAAGAGAATCAAGAAAAAGGAAATGTGTTGCGTTATATCGGAGAATTATCAGGTGATTTACAACAAGATAAAGGAAATTTAGAAGTGAAATTAGTTTCAGTTCCATTGAATTCTGTTTTAGGACAACTAAAAGGCTCGGATTCTATTTTTGAAATTTATACGGAATCTTATGGTGAAAGACCAATTGTAATTCAAGGTGCAGGTGCAGGCGCTTCAGTAACTGCTCGTGGTGTTTTTGGTGATATCTTAAGAATTATTGATAAAATATAGTTTAAAATAAATTTTGTAGATTTTTATTCGAAATAACAATGTTTTTTAAGAATAAAAAACTATTTAGATTCTTTTTTTAATTAAAAATTAGAAAATATTTCTTTTTTACATTTTTTTATTACCTTT
>MGWJ01000097.1 GCA_001800945.1 Flavobacteria bacterium RIFCSPLOWO2_12_FULL_31_7 | reverse complement strand
CGTTTCTTCTGTGAATTAAAGTTACTGATGAAGCTACATTTGAAAGGAAAATACTCCAATCTAAAGCTGAATCTCCACCACCAGCAATAACGATATTTTTGTTGCGATATTTTTCTGGATCTTTTACGAAATAATCGACACCACGGTCTTCGTTTTCATAAAATTCAATATCTTTTAAGATAGGCTTTCTTGGTTCGAAAGTTCCCAAACCACCAGCAATTGCAATGGCTTTTGCTTTATGTTGAGTGCCTTTATTTGTAGTTACAATAAAAGAACCATCTTCTAACTTTTCAATGGTTTCTGCCGTTTCAGCCAAAGTAAATCCGGGTTGAAATTGCTTAATTTGTTCCATTAAATTGTTTACTAAATCACCTGCTAATACTTCAGGATAACCTGGAATATCAAAAATTGGTTTTTTAGGATATAACTCTGCTAGTTGTCCTCCTGGTTGAGGAAGTGCGTCAATAATATGACATTTTAATTGTAATAAACCTGCTTCGAAAACGGCAAAAAGTCCAGTTGGACCTGCTCCAATTATCAATATATCTGTTTCAATCATTTTTTTTGTTTTAGCCACAAAGGCGCAAAGGCGCAAAGTTTTTTTAATTTTACGGTACAAAGAAATTAATTTGTACTGAATTATATTATGACATTTATCAGGTTAGCAAATTAACCTACGTTTTCTACTGTTTCAATTTGTGGAACGTATTTTTTGATAGTAGTTTCCACACCAGCTTTCATCGTACTGATACTTAAACTACAGCTTGTACAAGCACCTTGCAAACGCACTTTTACATGTTTTCCATCTACAACTTCAACCAATTCAATATCTCCACCATCTGAATTTAAAAACGGACGGATTTCGCCTAAAGCTTTTTCGATATTTTCGTTAACTTCAATTTCTGTCATAATTTTATAATTTTCTATTCGTCAATACTCAAAGTATCAATTGACTTATTTTTTAACAGCAGAACAACCTGCCATTGTTGTAATTTTGATAACTTCTGTAGCGGGTAATGTTTCGTTTCTTTTTACTGTTTCTTCCACTACATTTCTGGCTAATTCTTCGAAAACAGTTTCTAAAATGGTTCCCGTTTGCATGGCTGCTGGTCTTCCGTAATCCCCTGCTTCTCTAATGCTTTGTACTAAAGGCACTTCACCTAAAAACGGCACTTCTAAATCTTCTGCTAAATTTTTCGCACCTTCTTTTCCAAAGATATAATATTTATTATCAGGAAGTTCTTCTGGAGTGAAATATGCCATATTTTCAATAATTCCTAAAACTGGAACTTGAATAGAATCCGACATAAACATAGAAACTCCTTTTTTCGCATCGGCTAAAGCTACAGCTTGCGGCGTACTTACCACAACTGCACCCGTAATTGGTAATGACTGCATAATTGATAAGTGAATGTCACCTGTTCCTGGAGGTAAATCGATTAACATGAAATCAATTTCACCCCAATTTGCATCAAAAATCATTTGATTTAAGGCTTTTGCTGCCATGGGTCCGCGCCAAATTACCGCTTGGTCTGGTTTGGTAAAAAATCCGATTGATAAAATCTCTACACCATAACTTTGTACTGGTTGCATTTTCGATTTTCCATCAATTTCTACAGAAATAGGTTTTGCTGATTCTACATCGAACATAATTGGCATGGAAGGTCCGTAAATATCGGCATCTAAAATTCCAACTTTGAAACCCATTTTAGATAAAGCTACTGCTAAATTTGCTGTAATAGTAGATTTACCCACACCACCTTTTCCTGAAGAAACCGCAATAATATTACTAATTCCAGGAATTTGTTTTCCTTTGATAGTATTGGCTTCTTCTTTTGTAGGTGCTTCTACCTTGATATTTACTTTAACTTTGGCATCTGCATTTATTTTTTCGGCAATTACCTTTTTGATATCTGCTTCTGCTCTATTTTTGATATGTAAAGCTGGCGTAGTTAGCACTACATCTACCACAACTTCATCACCAAAAGTTACTACGTTTTGAACCGCACCACTTTCTACCATATTTTTTCCTTCACCCGCAACTGAAATACTTTCTAATGCGGTAAGAATTTCTTTTCTATCTAATTTCATCTGTATATAAAAACTTAATTTTAAAAAGTTCGATTTAAGACTATGCTTATTTAAACTAATTTTAGATTGCAAAGATAGTAAGAAGTTTAAAAGTTTGTAGTTTATCGATTAAAAAGTTTTTATGATTGTATAAGGTTTGGTTATAAGTTAAAAACACTAAAAATCCGGTTCCCAAAAGTGCTTTTTAAAATCTATAATTTGATTGTCAATAACTTGAATGCCTTCGCTTTCTAATAATTGTTGCATTAAGTTGGTGCCTTCAAAATGGTGTTTGCCAGTTAAAAGTCCTAATCGATTGACTACACGATGTGCTGGAATATCTTCTCTTCCGTGACAAGCATTCATCGCCCAACCGACCATTCTTGCAGAACGACCTGCGCCAATAGCTTTCGCAATAGCACCGTAGGAAGTGACTTTTCCGTATGGAATTTGTTTGGCGACTTCGTATACCCGTTCAAAAAAATTTTCGTTTTTAATTTTCAATGGTTTTACTTTTAAAATAATATAAAAAAGTTGGCCACGAATTTTCTAATTAATCGAAATTAGTCCAACTTGAATGCTCTCTAAAGGAAAAAATTTTCAAACTGCTGAAAACTTTATTTATTCAAGTTATAAATCGTGAAAACGGCAATTAAACCCGTAATTATAGCAATGATAAAGTTAATATTTTTGATGAAAAAAGTGACTTTATGTTTAATTGTTCTGAACAAATAGGCATAACCCATAAATACTACAAACGTTCCTAAAGTAGTTCCAACCACAAAAGCTAAACCAACTAAATTAGTAAAAAAGTCTTCAATAAAAGCAGATAAATACAAACTTACAAACGCATAGTATGGAATAGGAAATACATTTAAGCCAGAAATAAAAATGCCGTGTAAGAATGGTTTCAGTTTACTTTTGGTAGCTTTCTTTTTTATCTCGCCTTTAGAATCAATAAAATTTTGAATACCTTTTCCTAAAAAAAAGACCGTTAGTAGTATGAAAACAACACTTCCTACTAGTTTTAAATTTTGAGTAACTTGTGGATGACTTTCTAAAAAAGTAGCAAAATAAAAAGCTAGAATGCTTTGAATGAAAACCACTAAAATGGCACCATTAATAAATTTTCTAGCTCTTTTTAATGACTTTTTTACACTGTAATTCGCCACAGTCATGTTCACAATTCCTGGTGGCAAAACACCAACAAAAGAAAACAAAACTGCAAAAGCAAAAGCAAAAAGTACCGACACTATTTTATTTTAAATTGGATGTAAGTTATGTTTTTATTTATTTCTAAATACTGACTTTCGTAAAAAGTTTGAATACTCGTTACTTCTTCAGGTGCTCCGGCGTTATTGTACACGTTATGATTGGCATACAAAACTTCGTGTCCTTCACCATGTAACAAACCTAAAGTATAGCCGTGCATAAATTCGCTATCAGTTTTTAGGTGCATTAATCCGTTCGGTTTCAATATTTTTTTATAATTCTGAAGAAATTCCGAATTTGTCATACGGTGTTTGGTACGCTTGTATTTGATTTGTGGATCTGGAAAAGTAATCCAAATTTCGTCTACCTCATTTTCTGCAAAACAATGTTTGATTAATTCAATTTGTGTACGAAGAAATCCTACATTATTCAATCCGTTTTCTAAAGCAGTTTTCGCACCACGCCAAAAACGAGCCCCTTTAATATCCACTCCAATAAAGTTTTTATCTGGAAATCTTTCGGCTAAACCAACTGAATATTCTCCTTTTCCGCAACCTAATTCTAATACAATTGGATTATTATTTTTAAAGAAATCAGTATTCCATTTCCCTTTTAAAGCTACTTTATCATTAACCACTTCTTCTCTAGTTGGCTGAAACACATTAGAGAACGTTAGGTTTTCGTTAAATCTTTTTAATTTATTTTTACTTCCCACAACAATTAATTTTATAATGCAAAAGTATAAAATTAAAGTATCTATCTTTGTAAAAAAATAAACACAATTGTTTTCTTTCCCCAAAATCGAAAATAAACCTTCAAATATGAATGCCTCAAAAAAAATACTTGTAGCTCCTTTAAACTGGGGATTAGGTCATGCATCACGCTGTATTCCAATTATTTACGCACTTAAAGAAAACAACTTCACGCCTATTATTGCCAGCGATGGTGCCTCATTACATTTATTAAAAAAAGAATTTCCAAACGATATTTTCGAAACTTTACCCGATTATAATATCGAATATTCTGAAAAAGGGAAAGATTTTAGATTCAAGATTTTCAAACAATTACCCAAGTTGTTTTTTGCGATACGAAAAGAAAAAAAAATACTTGAAAAAATCATAAAAAAACATGCTATTTCTGGAATTATTTAAGACAATAGACCTGGAATTTTTTCAGCAAAAGTACCTTCCATTTACATTACTCATCAAGTAAATGTTTTGTCTGGCAATACGAGTTGGATTTCGAGTAAATTTCACCAATATTTTATCAAGAAATTTAAAGAATGTTGGGTGCCAGATGTAGCTGAAGGTATTAATTTAAGTGGGAAATTAAGTCATGAAAATTCAGATTTAAACAACCTGAAATTCATTGGTCCATTAACCCGATTTAAGAAAAGAAATTTATCCAAAAAACACGATTTATTGGTTGTTTTATCTGGCCCAGAACCGCAACGTAGTTTATTAGAAGAAAAATTACGCATCGAATTAGCTGAATTTAAAGGATCGATACTTTTTGTAAAAGGCTTGGTGGAAGCCGAACAAAAAAAGGCCACACAAAATAATTTTACGTTTTACAATTATATGGAAGCCGAAGAATTAGAAATTGCCATTCAGGAAAGTGACTATATTATTTGTCGTTCTGGTTATTCCTCAATTATGGATTTGGCTTTTTTGGGCGCAAAAGCCTTTTTAATTCCCACTCCAGGGCAGTTTGAACAAGAATATTTAGCCAAAAAATTGAAAAAAGAAGGAAGTGTTCCTAGTTGTGCACAACATAAATTCACTTTAGATAAATTACAAAAAATTGATATTTATACCGGATTTAGAACTTATAATTACAACCAAAATTGGGCTGAATTATTTGCTTGTTTTCAAAGTAAATGAAAATTCTGAACCTTTTTTATAAGTACTTTGTACAAATATTTTTTCGTTATGTGCTTCAATAATGTGTTTCACAATGGCTAATCCTAAGCCTGAACCGCCTTCTTCACGATTACCACTTTTGCTAATTCTGTAAAAACGTTCAAAAATACGAGACAAATGTTGTGGTTCTATACCTTCTCCATTGTCTTGAATTCGAACTAAGACTTTGTTTTTATTGATTTTTTCAATAGAAATTTCTGTAGTCCCATTTTCTTTTCCGTATTTGATAGAGTTCATCACTAAGTTGGTTAAAACTTGTTGAATTTTATCTTTATCGGCATACACATGAATGGGAGAAATGTATTTTTCATCGAACATTAAAATGATATTTT
>MGWJ01000096.1 GCA_001800945.1 Flavobacteria bacterium RIFCSPLOWO2_12_FULL_31_7 | reverse complement strand
CTTGCGACTTGTAAAATGTCGCGGTCTTTTACTAAATCGGCAATTTGTAGGTTTAACACACCACTTTGTTGTTTTCCCATAATATCTCCTGGTCCGCGTAATTTTAAATCTACTTCCGCAATTTCAAATCCGTCATTGGTGCGTACCATCGTTTCCATTCGGGTTTTACTGTCTTCCGAAAGTTTGTAATCGGTCATTAAAATACAATAACTTTGTTCGGCACCACGACCCACACGACCACGCAACTGATGCAATTGCGACAAACCAAAACGTTCGGCACTTTCTATTACCATTACAGAAGCATTGGGTACATTTACACCAACTTCAATAACCGTTGTTGCCACCATAATATTGGTTTTTCCTTCGGCAAAGCGTTTCATTTCTTCGTCTTTTTCGTTGGGTTTCATTTTTCCATGTAAAATAGAAATGGAATATTGAGGTAAAGGAAAATCGCGAGAAATACTTTCGTAACCGTCCATCAAATCCTTATAATCCATTTTTTCCGATTCCTGAATTAATGGATACACAATATACACTTGTCGGCCTTTAGCAATTTCATCTTTTAAGAATTTCCAAACCATCAAACGCTTACTGTCAAATCGGTGTACGGTTTGAATCGGTTTTCTTCCTGGTGGCAATTCGTCAATTACAGAAACATCTAAATCGCCGTATAAACTCATCGCTAAAGTACGCGGAATTGGAGTGGCAGTCATAACTAAAACATGTGGCGGAATCTCGTTTTTCTGCCAAAGTTTACTACGTTGTTCTACTCCAAATCTGTGTTGCTCATCAATCACCGCTAAACCTAAATTTTTAAATTGGACTTTATCTTCCAATAAAGCGTGTGTTCCAATAATGATATCTAAAGTTCCGTTTTCTAATTCTTCATGAATGATTCTTCGTTGTGCGATTTTGGTTGAACCTGTTAAAATTCGGATGTTGATATTTAGTTCTTTAGCTAATTCTGAAATCCCATGAAAATGCTGATTCGCTAAAATTTCTGTTGGTGCCATCAAACAACTTTGAAAACCGTTATCTTTCGCGATAAGCATACACATTAACGCTACGATGGTTTTTCCAGAACCTACATCACCTTGCAACAAACGATTCATTTGGGCGTGACTTCCTAAATCGTTACGAATTTCTTTTAATACTCTTTTTTGAGCATTGGTAAGTTCAAAAGGCAAATGATTGTTGTAAAAGTTATTAAAGTTTTCGCCAATAATTTCGAAGGGAAAACCTTTAATTTTATGTTTACGAATTAAGTTTTTCGTGATCAATTGCAACTGAATAAAAAACAATTCTTCAAACTTTAATCGGAATTGCGCTTTGGCTAAAAGTTCCTGATTTTTTGGAAAATGAATGTTGACTAAAGCGTCTTTTTTTGGAATAAGTTTTAATTCTTCTATAATAGAATTTGGCAAGCTTTCCGAAAATAATTGATGTGTTTCGGTAAACAATTGCATCATCATTTTATTAATGACTTTATTCGTAACGCCTTTGTTATTTAGCTTTTCAGTACTTGGATACACGGGTTGCATCGCGCTTCGTAAAGCGGTTTTGTGTTCTTCTAATAATTCCATTTCTGGATGTGCCATATTGAAAACCGAACCAAATTGCGTCACTTTTCCGAAAATGACATAAACGGTATTGAGTTTTAAACTTTCTTTCACCCATTTTGCACCTTGAAACCAAACCAATTCCATTTGTCCTGTATCGTCTAAAAATGTCGCAACTAATCTCGATTTTCCTTTTCCTTGATCGATGGTTTTGATATGAACAACTTTCCCAACAATTTGAACTTCCGAATTGCTATTCACCAATTGGTTAATTTTAAAATAGCGCGTTCTGTCTATATAACGATTCGGATATAAATTGATTAAATCCCCATATTTGTGAATGTTCATTTCCTTGCGCAGCAAATCGCCACGTTGCGGACCAACGCCTTTTAAATATTCTATGGGAGTTTCGAGTAAGTTCATTTAAGTGTTCAGTGCTCAGTATTTAGTTTTCAGTATTAGTCTCAGTCTCAGTCTCAGTCTCAGTTTTCAGTTTGATTATTTGAAGTACGAATTTAAGTTTTTTTATTTCGGAATCAAATTTGGAACACCGATTTTAGAAATTATATAAATTTTGGAAATTTCTCCAATCTGTGTTAAAAAAATCTATATAAATCATTTTAATTTTTAAAATCTGTGTTCCTATTTCGGAATTAAATTACATATTTTTAATGTTAAATTTTAAGTTTGAACACGGATTAAAGAAATTATATAAATTTTGGAAATTTCTCCAATCTGTGTAAAAAAAATCTATATAAATCATTTTAATTTGTAAAATCTGTGTTCCTATCTCGGAATTAAATCGATATACCAAAAGCCATACGTTGGTTCGTCTGAATCTACATCACAAGCCGTATTTGAAGCTGTGGTATTTTTTGGTTTCTCATATTTTTTATGAACGATTTCTCCTATTTCAAATTCTATTGGATTTTTGAATATTGGACCATCGAAACAAAAGGTATGAAATTCGCCGTTTTCGCCACAAACATCTACGTTTTCGGGTAAATCGTTAATGAAGCTTTCATCTATAATTCGACCCACAAAACTTTTGTCTAAATATTTTTCGTTGACGCAAGTCACTATTGTTTTAAAACCTAAATGGATAAAATCATGTATAAGTTCCGTTGTGTCTATTTTCCATAATGGGAATTCGCCGATAAAACCTCCTTCTTTTAATTTGTCTTCACGGTATTTTCTAAGGTCTTCTAAAAAAATATCGCCAAAAATAGAATGTGTTACACCATTTTCCTTAAACTTTGATAAGGTGTTTTTCATAACTTCTTCATAGACTTCCATGGTTGGCATTTCTGGAATCATCATTTTTGTTAGCGGCAATTGCAAACTTTTGGCTTGAGCATCTAAAAGTTCTACACGAACGCCATGCATGGAAATACGCTGATATTGCTCGCTTACGCTAGTTAATAAGGAAACAATTTCGAATTCGTTGTTTTGTTGAATTTTGTATAAAGCAAACGCTGAATCTTTTCCGCTGCTCCAGTTAAATAAGGCTTTCTTTTTCAATGTGAATGTAAAGTTTGGAACACAGATTAAAGAAATTTTAAAAATTTATATAATTTCTCCAATCAGTGTTTAAAAAATGAAAAGCGAAGATAAGTTATAATTTGTTAATTCAGAATGAAGCCAATTTGAAAATGTTTATATTCGTATCAGATTTTAAAATTACTTATGAAAACTCTATTTTTCCTTCTATTTTCGATACTGACTTTTTCACAACAAACGAAATCTGTTGATTTTTTGAAGTGTGATGCACATATACAGCCAGATGAAACAGATAAATCTATTTCTGGAAGTATTATTTATGAATTTAAAGTAAAATCTGAGATAGATACTATTAGAATTGATGCTAAAAACATGAAATTTGAGCAAGTATTAATCAATGGAAAAGAAGTGAAGTTTGTAAATAATGAAAAGGAACTGCTTCTTTTTGAAGGTTATAAAAAAGGGAAGAACAAATTAACTTTTAACTATTCTGCCACACCTAAACAAACTTTGTATTTTACTGGCGATTTTTCCAATGGATCTGGTCAAATTTGGACGCAAGGTCAGGGAAGATACACCAGTCACTGGTTACCAAGTTTTGACGATGTGAATGAAAAAGTAATATTTAATATTTCTTTTGAAATAGATCATAGATTAGGTTTTTATTTTGGATTTTCAAATGGGAATATGATTCCTGAAAAAATCAAAAGAAAAAGAATGAGGCCAACCTATGCATTTATTTACGAACCAACCAATTCAGTGTATAAGTTCAAAATGCAAAAACCCATGTCATCTTATTTAGTGATGTTGGCCATTGGTAATTTTGAAAAACAAGAAACCAAAAGTAAATCGGGCACACCTTTAGAATTTTATGTTGATTATCGAGATAAGGATAAATTCGAACCAACTTATCGCTATTCCAAACAAATTTTCGATTATTTAGAGCAAGAAATTGGTGTGAAATATCCATGGAAAATTTACCGTCAAGTTCCGGTTCGCGATTTTTTATATGCAGGAATGGAAAACACAACATCTACTATTTTCGCTCAAGATTTTGTGGTGGATTCGATTGGATTTAATGATAAAAATTACATCAATGTGAATGCACACGAATTGGCTCATCAATGGTTTGGCGACTTAATTACGGCTCAATCAGGAACGCATCATTGGCTGCAAGAAGGTTTTGCTACGTATTATGCTTTGTTAGCTGAGAAAGAAGTTTTTGGCGAGGATTATTTTTATAATGAATTATACGATTATGCTTTGCAATTGAGAAGCGCTGCGAAAACCGACAATTTTCCGGTAATGAATGAAAAAGCGAGTTCTTTATCATTTTATAAAAAAGGCGCATGGGCTTTGCATACTTTACGAGAAGATATTGGTGCGAAGAATTTTCAAAAAGCAGTAAAAACCTATTTGAAAAAATACCAATACAAAAACGTTGTTACAGATGAATTTTTAGCGGAAGTTAAAAAGGTTGTAAAAGCTTTCGATACGGAAAATTTTAAAAAAACATGGTTGGAAACAGCTGGTTTTGATATGGTTTTAGCTGAAAGTTATTTGGTGAAAAATAAATCGGTTGCGGCTTACATTCAGTTAACGAAAGAGAAAAAAGATTTAGAGAATTACAAGGCTATTTTAGAATCGGAAACGTATTTTCCAATCAAACAATATATTTTCTACAAATTGGCAAATACTCCTTTTGAAGACAAAAAAGAGTTGATTGAAATCGGCATGCAACAAAATTTATATGTCCGTCAAGCCATTGCTGAAACCGTGACTAAAATTCCATTAGAGTTCAAAGCACAATATGAAACGTTTTTAGAGGATGCATCTTATCAAACAAAAGAAATTGCTTTGGTAAATTTATGTAAAAACTTTCCAGAAGATAAGCAAAAATATCTTAGAAAAACATATAAGATTTTTGGTAATAACGACAGAAGTTTACAAATTACATGGTTGAGTTTAGCGATTGATTCTGAAGAAGATGAATTTATTAAAGGCAATATGTATCATGAATTATTGGAATTTTCTTCAAATAAATACGAAAGTTCAGTTAGACAAAATGCGTTAGAAGTTTTACTGAAAATAAATCCAAATGATGTTAACGTAATTGCTTCTTTATTTAAGGCAACCACACATCATAAATGGCAGTTTACGAAATTCTCAAGAGATAAAATCCGAGAATTATTGAAGAAACCTGACTTCAGAAGTAAAGTAGAAGAGTTAGCTAAAACTGATGATGAAGCAACTAAAGCTTTGTATGAGAAATTTTTAAAAGAGTAATAATTAAACCTGACAGGTTTCAAAAACCTGTCAGGTTTAATTATTAAAAAACTCTTTTCAATTCTTCTTTAATGAAACTAATGGCAACGGCACTTGCGCTTTCCGTTTGTGTTAGTTCTGTAAGTAAAAAAGTTCTCAATTCATCGCCAGTTTTCACTTCACCATTAATAGATGTTTGTCTAATTT
>MGWJ01000095.1 GCA_001800945.1 Flavobacteria bacterium RIFCSPLOWO2_12_FULL_31_7 | reverse complement strand
AGGAATAATTTTATTCAATTCATCATCTACTTTGGCACCATGTTCAGAAGAAAATAAAGTCCCGTCTTGTGCAAACACTAAACCTTGTGGATTTCTATGTCCATAAGTATACACATGACTTTTCACTCCAGCTAAAGTTGGATTATCTACAGGAATGGTTCCATCTGTATTAATTCGTAAAATTTTACCAGGATAATTGGCGTAATCAGAAGTTGAAGTGGGTAAATTTTGAGCTAAAATAGGCAAACAGGCATTAGCAAATTGATTACTGCCTTGATCGCCAAAAGTATAATACAATTTCACATCCGGACCAAAGATTAACCTCCCTGAATTATGGTCGTTACTCGCTGGCATACCTTGCAAAAGAGTGAATTCACTTCCTAATGTTTTAGTGGCATTATTGAATGTAAATCGAGAAATTCTTAATTTTCTTCCACCGCTATTATACGTGTAAGCAATAAAAACATAATTATTGGTGATGGTGGCAATATTTGCATAAAGCGCAGGATGAATCGCAAAACCTAAAAGACCATCTTGACCAGCTGTTTGATATACTTGCGCAGACAGATCAATCATAGTAGAAATGGCGCCAGTTGTTTTATTTACACGAACCATTTTTTTCCCTACTCTTTCGGTAATCCATAAAAAACCATCGGGTCCGTAAGTGATTTCTGTTGGGAAATTTAAAGCGTTGTTTGAAGTTAAATTTGAGACCGACCAATTTGGTCCACTTGTAACTGGTGTTTGAGCAAAATTGTAAGAAGTGACAAGCACAAACAAAAGGAAGTAGATTTTTTTCATAAGCTAAGCAAATTATTAATTAGTATGAAGAAAAGTGGGGGTCTTTAAACAAAGAAAAAAATCAATATTTAAACTTTGAATAAAGTTACTTCTTTTTTTTAATTCATCAATAAAAAATTGATTTATTTGAATTTATTTCACAAAAAAACAAATAAATATGATTTTATTTTAATGTTTTGCGTTTTTATTTACAAATAACACTTTAAAACAAAAGAGGATCTAACTAAAAATCTCTTTTAAAACCTCTAAAGAATTTGGTTTCTTAAAACCTTGTAAGTGAATAGAATAGTATTCTAAAATGATCTTAAGTAACGCTTGTCGTTCTTCTTTGTGGAAGTTTTTTTGGGTGTCTTCAAATCTTAATGAAATTAATTTTTTTAAAAGCTGCGTTTCGTGTTCATTTAAACAACTTGTGCCTTGAAGTGGAGAAAAAACACCGTCTATCATTTCAAAATAAACAGCTTCTGTTTCTTGTAATTGAGGATAAAATCCTAAAAACTTGGTAAGTTGCAAAAGAAAAATAAGGTGAAAATTAGAAATCGCATCATGTGTATCTAACCACATCAATGAAGTTGCTACATACGCAAAAAGATCTTCGTTTTTTTCTTCTTCAAAAATACTATTATGTAATACTTCCGACAAGAAAAGAACCATCGAACTCTTTACAATATCTGTAGGAATAGTGTGGTAAGTGTAGGCAAGTTTCACTTCTTTAAAATGCTCTAACGTACCTTTGTTTTTATGGTTGGCTTCTATTTCCAAAATATTCAAAGATTGGAAATAAGCAATTTTTTGATTGGATTTTTTAGAAGAAAAAGCATTAGGAATAAAATACGACTTTAATCCATCAGATTGAGTAAAACATTTTACGATTAAACTTTTTTCTTGGAATTTGATGGCGCTTAAAACAATAGCTTGGGTTTTAATTTGCATTACCTCACCACCATTATTTTTTTCACTGTAGTTTCAGCTGCGTCACTTGAAGTAACAAAAACCATATAAACACCTGAAGCTACTTTGTATTTTCCAAAAGCCGTTGTATCCCATTCTACTGTTCCGCCTGAGGAAGTAGTTTCGAAAACTAAATTCCCTTCAATGTCAGTAATTTTAAGATTGACTTTATCCATCAAACCCGAAATTTTCACGGTTCCTGAATAACCAGGTCGGACTGGATTAGGATACGCATATACATTTTCTAGATTATCTTCGCCTCGTGTAGAAGTTCCTAAATAAGAAACTAAACCTTTATCTGTAGCGAAAAACACTTCACCGGTTACTTCATCAATATCAATATCAAACACATTATTACTTGGCAATGGCGAGTTTTCTTTAGTAAATCTTCGCAACGTAGTTTGCCCGTTTGGACTTACTTGAAACACACCCGCATCTGCAATGGAAACCCATTTATTATTAGAGCCATCAACTTTAATATCTTGAATAACTTGCTGATAAAACAGTTCTTGAGCTAAATCACCTTCTTGAATTACAATATTTGTAGTGGAAAGTTCACTTTCTGTAACAAACTTATCTACGCTGCTTAAAATTCGTAACACTTTAAAGGTGCCAATCCATAATTGATTTCTGTTGTCAACCGCTACACAACGTACATCATTACTTGGTAAATTCCCATTTTCTTCATTCACCACAATAAACTTATTGCTGTAATTTTCGTTAAAACCATAAAAACCATTAGATAAAGTGGCTACCCATTTTGTACCGTTTTTATCAATATCTAAATTTCCATATCGTTCGTTGGTAGTGTTTTGTAATACCGTACTCAAGTTATAAGATTGCCAAGTGTTATTACTTTTTAAAACCTTTAATCCATTATTTACAAACGCATTGGTTATCCACAATCCGCCATCTCTATCATGTTTTAGTCCGTTAATTCTAACGGAAATATAACCTGGAAAACCACCAACAGACTCTAAATTATTCGTCTCATCGTAAACTTGTACATCCGTTTTATTAGTGAATCTTAAAAGACCATCATGACCCGAACACACAAAAACATCCGTAGCATTTCTTGGATTTTCTACAATAGCACCTAAAGAAACGGCACCCGACAATTCTGTAGATGGAATTTTTGTCCAACCTGAATTCTTATTAAAAACACTTATGCCTTGAAGCTTCATGTCTGGGTTATACGTTCTGTCAAAACTTCCATGAGTTAACCATAAATCATTGGTCGTTTTTTTAACTCTAAACGAATAATCTTCAATCGGTCCGTTTGGCGACATATTGGTAAAAATGGTAGGATTTATTACAGTAGTTTCAAAAAAACCGTTTTTTCTCGTACCGATATATAACTTATCGTTTTTAGTAATGGCACAAGTAAAACTATCTGGAAAATCCGGAATTTGATATACAATACTAACTAATGACAAACTTTGATTGTAAACTAAAATTTGAGATTGGTGACTGATGGTTAAATATACCGAATCTGTTCTTAATTTTAATCCTCCACTAACCTGATTGGAAAATTGTTGTGGCAAAGTTCCAACGAATTTATAGGTGTATCCATCCGTATTCATTGCCACTAATTGATTGTTGAAAGTAGCAATACTTATCCAAAAACTACTATTAAAAACCGACCATTGTGAAAAATCATATAAAAAAGGATTGGTTAAAAGTGCTTTTTTAATTCCTTGTGTTCGAGTTACAGCAAAAATTTCACCATTATGAACAGTAGTTTGTAAAACATCTAAAAATTCACCCGCACTTCCAATATAAAAATTACTTTCTATTTCGAAATTTGATAATTTAATCACAGAAATTCCGTACTGAGTGGACACGTACACTTTACCGTCGTATTCATAAAAATCATTAATTCTTTTATTGTTTGCGGGAACCGGAACATCAGTAATAATATCCACTTTATTGAAAGTACTGCCATCAGGTTTGATTAAAATAATTAACCCGTTTTTATTACCAACTAACGTATGATTATTTGAAGTTTGGATAATAGCCGTAACTTCATCTGGCTTCACATCGTTTACCGAAGTAAAAGTGGTTAAACTATTTGTTAAAATATCTTTATTAAAAAGTGCGTTTTTGGTGCTAGCATGCACCTTTTTTTCGGAAATACAAACATCTGTAATTTCATTGAACGAAAAATAACCTTTCCATAATTTCTGTTGTGAAAAAGAAAATAGCGTGAAGCTGAAAAACAAAAAGGAAAGTAATTTTCTCATAAATTAAAAATCTTTGGAACTACAAATATACAATAAACGTAAATATCTGAATTTTATTGAGTTTATACACCAATTACTTTAACTAATTCTTGTAATTTTTCAAAATCTACTTGCATGTTAGCGTCAGTTGTTGGCATGTATCTTGCCTTTTCACAGTTTTGTAGCAAACCTATGAAATCATTTGTGTTTTCCTGAGAAATATTGTTCTGTTGAAATTTTTGAATGATATTTTCTTTGTTGAAATCGGCTTTTTGCAGTGCAAATTTGTGTTCTAAAAATTCGAAAATTTTCACTTCCATTTTCTGATAAAACAATTCTTTATTCGAAATAAAATCCTGAATTTCGTTTACTGAAAACTCTTTTTTTACGGTTTTCACTTCAGCTACAACAACTTCTTCCTCTGGTTTTTTATTTCTTTTAAAAGTGAAAAACAATAAGGCTAATCCTGCGATTGAAACTGCTCCAATAAAATGCATAAATGTAAATTCAAAACTAGATTTTGCTTCTTCTTTCTTATCATTTTCAGCAGATTTTACTTTTGGCACAGTAGTCAAATTAGCTTGATTTTCACCTTGTAAAACTGTCAAATCAATAGCGTCTGATGAAATTGTTTTATATGTTTTGGATTGCACATCGAAAAAAGAAAACTGTTGAGGTTGGAGTTTGAAAGCGCCTTTTTCCTGAGGAATTACGGTATAACTATCCATAATTTTACCTGAAATTCCTTTCATATTTTCATTGATAAATTCTTGATGTTTCGGTTCGAAAATTTCAAAATTAGAAGGCAAATTAGGTTTCGGGATTTCGAATAATTTTAAATTACCAGTTCCAGAAACAATCAAATCTAATTGTAACGATTCACCTGATTTTAATTCACTTTTTTGCACATTTACATCGAATTCAAATTTTCCAACAGCACCCGTAAAATTCTCTGGTTTTCCTTTTTCAGGCAGTGGATTTACTTGAATATATTTGATGTTAGACACCACTTCTCTTCTGGCAACATCGTATTCTGGTTCGCCAAAAAAATCGAAATCTCCTGTTGGATAATTGATATTTAAATCTAAACTAATCGGAGTAATTTCAAGTTTTCCTGTTTTTTGTGGATACAAAATGGCTTTCTTGAAAATCTTAGATTTGTAAACGCGATTATTCACAACCGAGCGTTCCCAACCGCCTTGAACATCTTCCGTTTGACTCCAGAAATTATTAAATTTAGTAGTGATTTTTTTATTGAGTTCTACTTCTAAATTTGGAGCCAAATAAATACGATAAAAAACCTCAACAGGCTCATTAACAAATGCCGAAGTTTTATTCACTTCTACATCTACAAACAATAAATTATTTGCACCTGCAATGGTTTTATTGTTAGAATTTTGTTTCGGTATAGCGGTTGGATTTTGTTTCGGAATCACATTAGAAGCTCTTTCTTTGGAAACCGTAACCACAACCGGTTTAGAAGCATAAACTTTCCCATCAAACCTAATATTTGCAGGAGAAATGGTGACTTTGCCAGCTTTTGCGGCTTGAATGACAAATGTGTACACTTGCTGAATAGCATATTGGCCATTATCGTACACTTCGTTGGATGAAACATACGAACCACCTTTGTT
>MGWJ01000094.1:5729-7785 GCA_001800945.1 Flavobacteria bacterium RIFCSPLOWO2_12_FULL_31_7 | reverse complement strand
AAAACCAATTATGTAAACTACCATTTCTTTTTTCTAAATTTCGTTTTTTTGAGCTCTGCCAAACTGACGGCTAACGTTCCGGCGCTTGGCGAGGTTGCGAACTTCGGAACTGATTATTTTCTATCAAAGATAAAATTTCTTGCGAAATGTAAACGTGAATTTAATACAAAATTCGCAATCTTGCCAAACGCCTGTTGTAAGCAGTTTTTTACTCAGCTTTCATAATAATCGGTTCAGATTCCGCTATTACACTCAAGCAATCATTTATTCCACTTATCAAATACTCATTGTGACTATCTCCATGATGTTGAGCTAAGAAACCAGCGCGTAATTTTTCCAATTCAAACCAGCCACCACTCTCAACTCTCCAAATCCAACCAGGAACTCTGACATCTTTATCCCAGAACTCCAAAAGATTTCCTTCGTCCAATACTCTAAATCCAACGACATTTTTAAAAATAACATATATTGGGCTTTTGATATCATCAAAACCTAAAGTGATTTTCAATGTCCACAAATCATAAGTTACATTATAAATTTCAGGATTAGCATCAGGTATTTCAGTCTGAAATTCTGTGACTATTGGCTTTAATAATTTCTGAATGTCTTTCATTTATGTATACGTTCTGAAAATTGCTTACAACGTTCCGCGGCTTGCTGAAGTGGCGACTTCGTAACCGCTTATTTTCTTTCAAATATAACATTTCTTGCGAAAAGTAAACGTGATTTTAAAGAAAAAGTCGCCATTTTAGCAAACCGCTGTTAACCGCTGGCAAAACTTTTCGCAATTCAGTTTTTCTTTCTGTATTTCTCGCAAAACTTTTCACGATTCAGATTTCACCGTTCTGTATTTATCGTAAAACTTTTCTCGATTCAGTTTTCATCGTTCTGTATTTCTCGTAAAACTTTTCACAATTCAGATTTCAACGTTCTGTATTTCTCGCAAAACTTTTCTCGATTCAGTTTTCAACGTTATGTATTTCTCGCAAAACTTTTCACGATTCGGTTTTTAACTTTCTGTAATTTTCGCAATACTTTTCACGATTCAGTTTTTATCGTTCTGTATTTTCCATAAGATTTTTAAGTTTTCGTAAAACAATATTTCATGTTTTTTATTCAAAAAAATAATTAAATTCAATCATTCACGAATCGTTCAAAATTGCTTGCGGTTAACGTTCCCACGCTTGGCGTCAGTTGCGAACTTCGGAACGGATTATTTTCTATCAAAGATAAAATTTCTTAAGAAATATAAACATGAATTTACCACAAAATTCGCAATTGCGCCAAACGTGTGTTAGTGGCTGTTTTTATTTTTTCCACTTTCTGTTTTTCTATTATCAGTTTTTTCTACGTTGTCTAATTCTGGAGTTGCATTTATTCTCGATAAAAAATGAATTGTTCCTGTCGTCTTAAATTTTTTTGTTGCCCAAATCAGCCCAATAATAAACCCAATAATTGCAATAATAATTCCGAATATCATTCCATTTTGGTTTGGAAAATAATAATAAATTCCAAAACCGAAACCAATTCCAAGAAGAGTAGGCGACAATACAATTTGAATCCAACCTATGATTTCAGTTATTATTTCAAAAATTTTATGCATTTCAATTTTTAATTTAGTAAACTTTCGATTAACATAATCAAAAGCATAATTCCGATTACAACTCCTGCAACTCTTAGATAAACTTTTTGAATTTTCTTTTCATCTCGATAATCAGAAGTTTGAATTGTTTCTATATTTGCTATTATTTGATTTTCTATAAAAATTCTGTCAATTTTAATTCTGTCTTCATTTTTTATGAAGTATCTAATTCCACTTTCAAACATTGGCTGATTTTCTATATCGCAATAATATTCAACATTCTGCTTTTCGAGTTCATTTTCAAATATAATTCTGTCTTTAGGCAAAACATATATTTTTAAGTTGTCTTCAAATAATATTTTAGGTGTGTTTATTTTCATTTTTGCGTCATTTCAGGCAAAATAGCCACTAACGTTCCGGCGCTTGGCGAGGTTGCGAACTTCGGAACCGATTATTTTCTATCAAAGATAAAAT
>MGWJ01000094.1:0-5612 GCA_001800945.1 Flavobacteria bacterium RIFCSPLOWO2_12_FULL_31_7 | reverse complement strand
CTTGCGATAGTCATATATTTTTTTTCTATTACTTTTTCTAATTTATTTGTATTAGCATTAACATAAAATTGATTAACATAATTTTCTTCCCATTTCCCAAATTCTTTATTTGGTTTTGTCTCCTCTTCAATTAACCAACAAAATGTTTTCGCTATGTCAAGATATGTCAACTTAATATAATCAACTTTTATATTTTTAAATTTCTTGTCTTTTTTAACCAAATTTAGAGCTAAGCAATAATCTGTTAAGTTTTCAAAATTAGTATTATCGGAATAATTTGGAAACATGTTTTCTGAAATCATTTCTCCATTTTTATCAAATTCAAGTCCAAATGCGTATTTGATATTGTCGTTTTTGTATAAATACATAATCCAATAAGTCACATCATAATTTGAAAGATTATAAATATTTTCATTTTTGTAATTGATATTTACTGAATCTTTATAATTTACTTCAAATCCTTTGATTTGTAGTTTTTTATAAAATTCGGATCCTCCACGGCTAATAATATATAACTCCGATTTTTTGAAAATTAAATCTGAATATTTTTCTATTTTTTTTATATCCTCTGGATAAGATATTCCTTTAGGATAAATTGAGTCTTTATATTTCTTTTCGAAACGAATATGATTTTTTGTCCTTGATAAGTAAGTTCCGCCTAATTCTATTTTATCAGAATCTTCACATTGTGAATATCCAAAATAAGAAAGTAAAAAAATTAATATGATAAAATGTCTTTTCAATTCGGATCTTTTAATATTACTGCCAACGTTTTGCGGCTTGGCGCAGTAGCGGCTGCGTGAACGATTATTTCTTGCTAAGATAAGATTTTCCAGCGGAAAATCGAACGTTGTTATTTATTGATTTGTAGCTATTGAGCCAAACCGTTGTTACCAGCAGTATTTTATTTTTCTTTAAGTTGCTTTATTGTTTTCAAAACTAATTCTCGGTTTTTTTTCGACGTAATCCATTTCGGTAATCTACTTCCTAAGCTTTTGTTTTCAATGCTTTCTATATTTCGTTCTCTTAATTTCGCTTCTACATGTCTTTCTAAAAAGTCAAGATGTTCATAATTATATGCCCATAAAGTATTTTCGCCACAATCGCTTTTTAGCCAAAGTGGTTGATGAAAATAAGGATCATTCATATCTCCAATTACAAAGTATCTTGAGATTAAATTTTCATTTTTTGGGTTAAACTGAATACCAATTGGCATTTCATTAAGTCGCTTATTATAGCCACACTTTGAACAGATTAGTTTAATTTTATTCTCGTCAATATTCCTATAAAGTGTTTCATCAGTTTTTACGATTCCTTTTTCGCCACAATTTGGACAAACAACATAAATATCTTTTATGAAATCATAAATCTGCTTTTGATAAGTGTCTTTTGTACGTTGTGTTGTCATAATATTGCTGGTAACGTTCCCGCGCTTGGCGTCAGTTGCGAACTTCGGAACTGATTATTTTCTGTTAAAGATAATATTTCTTGCGAAACGTGAACTTGAATTTACACAAAATTCGCAATTGCGCCAAACGTGTGTTGTATGATGTTTTTATTTGTCGATTTCGTTTCTCAACTCAATAATATGTTTCAGATTTTCCATTTCGTTTTCATTCAATTTTACCCATTCAATCCATCCGATTTTGGTAGTTACGTCGTATACTCCGATTAAACCATCTAAAAGTATATATATTGCGTTTTGAGTTTGAGCTTCATCATCAAAGTTTTTTATGTTTAGTTCTATTCCTAATTTTCCATTATCATTTTCACTTCGGTAGTAAATATCGGAATATCCAATTTTTAAATCTCCATATTGAATTTCAAAATCATCTCCAGGAATTCTTTGTCTAAAAGCATTAAACTTCCAGTTTTTTAGTTTTGGCGCTTTTTCAATTAGTTTTTCCACAATAGGAAATAATTCTTTCATTCCTTCAGCAGAGATTGTAAATTCTCTCACATTGTTTTCGTGAATAGGACTAAATTCAAAAACTAAATCCTCATTTACTTTTTTTAAGTTTTTAGTAAGCTCAGAAAATATTTCTTCACGAATCTCAAGATTTTCAATTTCGGAATAATAAGTTTCTTGATTTTTTTCAAACCAATTCCAAAACTTTTCTTCTTTACTTTCTTTATTAAAAATTGAAAAACCCATAATTATTATTGTTAAAAAAAATATTGTTGTTATTATAAATTTTGTTCTCATTTATGTGGTATTCTAAAATATCATACAACGTTCCGGCGCTTGGCGAGGTTGCGAGCTTCGGAACTGATTATTTTCTGTTAAAGATAAAATTTCTTGCGAAATGTAAACGTGAATTTACCACAAAATTCGCAATCTTGCCAAACGCCTGTTGTAGGCAGTTTTTATTTTTTTTCAAGCACACTTGGATTTAAAACCTCTTCGAGATTACCAATTCGTATTAAATCTTGAATTGTTTTCTCAATACAATCTCTTGTCAATTCTTTTACAAACAAATCTGGTGGAGTTTGATATAAACCTTTAAGATTTGCTCCGTGATGTTCATCTTGTTTTCTTAAGGTTTCTAAAAATTTGAATGTCCAAACATTTATGCCATAATGTTTACCATTTGGTAAATCTACATGTATATTAGCCGCATCATTTTCGGGATCCCAATTTTCAGAATAAGTATTTTCAAATTCTAGCCAAAGTTTAAAGTCAGTCATTACAGATTTATTGAGTTTAATAAATTACCTTATACTCACATAAGTTCCTTTACGTTCACAGTTTTTCTAAAACTTAATTTGCATTTCTCTGTTGAGTATTAGTATTATTTGGAAAATTGTCACTCCAATTGGCATAATTAAGTTTACAATGTAATATTTAGTTTTTCGAAATTTCTCTTTGAATTCTTCACTTACATTAGATTTAGTGTTTTTTGTTACATCTATTAGTGAACTCATGAAACTCAAAATTAGTGACGCAAAAGAATAAAATAGTATTATTGGAATTAATTTATTTGGCAGTTGCCCAAATAAAAGATTAATAATTATAAATATTATGGTTGGAATTATAGCATACAAAAGATTTGAATAATTTCTCTTGAGAAGAAATTTCATTATAAATAAATTTATAAGAATTAGTAAAATGATATTTAATATTTCCATTTCCGGTTATTTCGGTTAAAATTGCCTACAACGTTCCGGCGCTTTGCGTTGTTGCGAACTTCGGAACGGATTATTTTCTGTTAAAGATAAAATTTCTTGCGAAACGTTAACGTGAATTTACTACAAAATTCGCAATTGCGCAAAACGCCTGTTGGTAGCTGGCTTTTTATTTAATTAACGTGGTCCCATAAATCTATCACCATTAAAATGAATCATATGACTTGGCATTTCACATATCCAAATTTCAGTTTCCCAAGCAATTTCACTTGACCATTTTTTAAATTCTTTAAAACTTGGAAATGCTGTAACATATACTTTTCCAGCAGAACAATCTTTTAAAAGTTCTTCTAATTCAACAACTCTTTTAGGAGAAACTGGACCGTGAGAAGTAACAGCTTCAATTAAATATAACCAATTTTTCTTTCTGTCAAATAAAACAACATCAGGTAATTTACTATGTTGATCAATTGGAATTCCTATCTTTAACATAGTTTTATCATCAAGATGCAAATCTTTTTGTTCAGTATCACCTAAATATAGTAATTCACTATCTTTTGCAAATTCAGGAAGAAATTGTTCTACAATTGCTGCTTGAACTTCATTGTGTTTACCTGAAGATAAGTTTAGAGTTTTGCCATTTGGAAGTTTTACAGGAACTCTGTGAACTGCTTTGTTTTTAGCATATTTTTTTGACAAATTACCAATAGATTCTCTGAATTTTTTTGTTTCAGCTTCCCATTCTTTTGTGTTATATGTTTTAATAACTGATAAAGCTTCAATAGAAAGAGCATAATGAGCTCTTGGGCTATTTACTGGTAAATCTGGAATATCTGGATTGTAATCAGCAATTCTGGCTTGTACAAATTGATGTAAAACAAATCTTCTAACAGTTTCTCTTGTATTTGGTGCGTATTCTTTATCATAGACATCAGAAATGAATTGCATTATTCCTTTGCTAACACCTAGACTGTTTTTTGTAGAATCTTTCCAATTATCTTTCTCTTTTATATTGCAAAGTGCTAATAAAGTTAAAGCAGAAATTTCGTTTTGTTGTAGTTTTGGCAAACCTAATTCTTTAAGAATTATTTGAGCTTCTTTTATTTTATCCATTGACTAATTCAAAATTATTTAGAAATAAATTATTTATATATTCATTAATTAGCTCTTCGGAAAAATCATTTTGACTATTTATGTAATTTCCAATTTCTCGAACAGTTTCTATATCTGGAAATGTCATTAATCTTATTTCAGTTGCACTAACATTTACATTTCCATTAAATGTTCTAAAATATGTGTCATAAATTTTTGAATTGAGAAGTGCAGCAATTCCATAAGCTTCATTGATTTCTAATTCACCATCTATTTTATAAATGTAGTTTAGTTTGTTTTCAACTCCAATATATTTAGTCTTACTAAATTTTGAAAAATATGGTGAAGCAATCAATCTACTTTTGTCGTCTTTAGAGCTAAATCTTCTTAAAAAAACATAATTTTTATTTGGTAACAAAACACTCTTTGTTTTATCAATTATGTTTATGTACTGACTTTTATTTGCAATAAATTTTGGCCATTCAATATTCATTTTTGTAACATTGTTAAGCCAAAATAAAGGTGCTAAAAAAACTGTTGAATTTTGATAAATTTCAAATAAATGTTCTTTAATTCTAAATGATACAACTGGACCAGTAGAAATTTGTATACCAAAATTTTTTAAATTATTATTCCAAGATTTAAATAATTCAATAACTTTTTCTTCATAATTTGTTGTTGGCAAATGAAGAATTTTTGCATTTGAATTTAAATCAATAATATCAATTAAATCATATGTTTTTACTTTTGAGGAATTCAAATCTTTGATTCCTTCTGAAGTCGAAATAATTACTTTTTTATTTTCATCTTTACTACATTTTAAAATCAAAGTTTCTTGAAGAACTTTATCTCTATCAAAGGTTTCACTTCTCGACTTAAAAAGATGCACAAAGTTTAAATTCACATTACTGAAAAGATAATCTCTGAAAGAATTAAAATATTGACCAGAAGCGAAGCTTCTAGGAACAATAAATATTAATTCACCATTTTTTTTCAGAAGATTAACAGAAACAGCCATAAATAAAGAATAAATATTTGGTTGACCTTTAACTAAATGGTCTAACAACTTTACTCTTTTATCGTCTTTTGATAATTTAAAATATGGTGGATTTGAAATGATGTAATCAAATGATTCTATTTCTTTATCTAATGTGTTAGCTATGTCTTCAATAAAGTCACTTGTGAATAATGTATACTTAAAAATTATATTTTTATTTTTAAGCCATTTTTTTAAATACTGTAATGATTGTTCAGTGTAAGGCAATAATTCATAATCAGTCTCATAAGCAATTAAATCTATTGATTCAATTTGATTACTAATTAAATTTTCGATTAATGCACAGGTTAAAATTGCAGTTCCACAACCTGGATCTAAAATTGAAATATTTTTAGAG
>MGWJ01000093.1 GCA_001800945.1 Flavobacteria bacterium RIFCSPLOWO2_12_FULL_31_7 | reverse complement strand
TACCTGTAATATCAAAACCTGTAAATTGTTTGATAGCATCTGTCATCGTCACTCTTGCATAAGGCGCTTTGAAATCTACTTTATGTTCTCCAAAAGTAGCTTCTGTAGTTCCGTTTACTTCTGTGGCACAATATTCTAATAGATTTTCTGTCATTTCCATCATCCAATTGTAGTCTTTGTAAGCTACATAAATTTCCATTGCTGTAAATTCTGGATTGTGTGTTCTGTCCATTCCTTCGTTACGGAAGTTTTTTGAAAACTCGTATACTCCATCAAAGCCACCAACAATTAATCTTTTTAGGTATAATTCGTTAGCAATTCTCATGTATAAAGGAATGTCTAAACTGTTGTGATGTGTGATAAACGGGCGAGCGGCAGCTCCTCCTGGAATCGATTGTAGAACTGGAGTTTCTACTTCCATATAACCAGCTTGGTTAAAGAAAGTTCTCATGGCAGTGAATAATTTGGTTCGCTTTACGAAAACTTCTTTCACTTGCGGGTTTACAACTAAATCCACATAACGCATACGGTAACGTAATTCGGCATCGTTGAAAGCATCGTAAACTTTACCATCTTCATCTGTTTTTGGTAAGGGTAAAGGACGTAACGTTTTACTTAAAAAAGTAAAATCATCAACACGAACACATTTTGCACCCACTTGTGTGGTAAAAAGTTCTCCTTCAATACCTAAAAAATCACCTAAATCCGTTAATTTTTTAAAAACTTGATTGTATAATGTTTTGTCTTCGCCTTCGCAAATTATATCACGGTTAAAATAGACTTGAATTCTACCTTCACTGTCTTGAATTTCAGCAAATGCAGCTTTACCTTGATCTCTTACACTCATTAATCGACCTGCAATTACCACCTTCTTTCCTTCTTCAAAGTTTTCCTTTATGGTTTTTGAAGTGTGCTTCACTGGATATAAATCTGCTGGATAAGGGTTGATGCCTAAATTTCTCAAGGCTTGTAATTTCTCTCTTCTAATGATTTCTTGTTCGGAAAGTTGCATAATTATTTATATTTTAAGAAGGCAAAGATAGGTAATAGAAATAAAGTTTCAAAGTGAGAATTTTTTAGCAGAATGAATTCAAAATTGTATCTTTGGGAAAAATAAAAAAATAGATAAAAATGAAAAAAATTCTGGTTGCTTTTTTGGTTAGTTTTTCTTTGATCAGTTGTTCCATTTCTGAGCAAATTATTTTTAATGCTGATGGTTCTGGTAAATTGGCTTATACGATTGATATGTCTAAAATGTTGGAGATAACTAAAGATTTAGATAAATCATCCAAAATGACAAAAGATCTAACGGAAGGTACGGAAAAAGACATGGATACTATTTTTAATGTTAAGGATATTTTAGCTAAACGTCAAAAAGCTGGTGAGGAATTAACAGCAGAGCAATTGGCGAATATGGAGCAAATGAAAAATTACTCTATTAGAATGGTGGTGAATAAAGCAAAGAGTGAAATGAAATATGTGATGTCAACGAATTTCAAAACTATTGCTGAAGTTGGAAATATTGGTTCGGCACTTTCTACGATAAAAGATGTTTCTGGAAAAGATACTGGAGTTTTAGATGCAGCAAATTCAGGAGGGAAATCGGAAGTGAAATACGTTTTTGATGGCAAAAGTTTTTCTAGAACGGTGATTGAAAAACCTGTTGTTGAAGAAGCTGATGAGGAATATGATTATGAAGTTGTAGATACTGCTGCAGCAAGTGTTGATTATGATTTTGAATCATCAGATTCATTAGCTGTTGAAGATGTCGAAGTAGCTGTGGAAGAAATGGAGTCTGATGAAAATGTTTCTGAAGAAGAAGAGATGAGTGAGGCCGATATGAAAAAAATGGATGAAGAATTTAAAAAAATGGGCGAAATGATGAAGAAAGGAATGGAAGACTCTACTTTTGAGTTTCAGTATACTTTTGCGAAAAAAATAAAAAGTGTGTCATTAAAAAAATCTGATTATAAATTAAGTGACGATAAAAAAACAATTTTCATCAAATATAAGTTCGAAGAGTTTACCAAAAAAATTAAAGATTTGAATTTAAATATCGAATTTGAAAAATAATGAATAAAAAAATTCAACTTCTAGATTTAGGAAATAAAGATTATAAAGATACTTGGGATTATCAAGAAGAATTATTTGCAGCAATTGTAGATTTAAAAATTCAGAAAAGAAATATTCCTGAAATCAGTACGCCAAATTATTTTCTATATGTAGAGCATCCACATGTTTATACCTTAGGTAAAAGTGGTGATTTTTCCAATTTGTTACTTTCTGAGAAACAATTGACAGAAAAGGGAGCTACTTTTTATAAGATAAATAGAGGAGGGGATATTACGTATCACGGACCAGGACAAATTGTAGGTTATCCTATTTTAGATTTAGAAAATTTTTTTACTGATATTCATAAATACCTTCGTTTTTTAGAAGAAGCAATTATTTTAACTTTAGCTGAATACGGATTAAAAACAGAACGTAGTCCTGGAGAAACTGGAGTTTGGTTTGATGTTGGAACGCCATTTGCAAGAAAAATTTGCGCGATGGGAGTGCGAGCTTCTCGCTGGGTTACCATGCATGGCTTTGCTTTAAACGTCAATGCTGATTTAGGTTATTTTGACAACATCATTCCTTGTGGGATTCGTGGAAAAGCAGTTACTTCAATGCATGTAGAATTAGGTAAAGTTGTAGATGAGCAAGAAGTGAAAGAAAAAATCTTAAAGCATTTTGCAGTTCTGTTTGAAAGTTCCTTCGTTTAAATTACTATAAATCTAAAGTTAATTGCTCGGGCAATAATCTAAAAGTTGTTCTGTGGTATTTAGTAATTCCATAGGTTCTAATGGCTTCTCTATGTTCTTTTGTAGGGTAGCCTTTGTTTTTTTTCCAATTATACATGGGAAATTCTTCGTGAATATTATCCATAAAATCATCTCGGTAAGTTTTGGCTAAAATTGATGCGGCCGCAATGCTTAAATAATTAGCATCACCTTTTATTATAGAAGTATTCGGAATGGATTTTAAAATTTCAATTTCTTCTGGTGAAAAAATCTTCCCTATGTTTTGTTTCATTCCTAGCTTTCCGTTTAAAGGCCGGTTTCCGTCTACAATAATATGTTCTGGTTGAGTTTTAAGCTTTAAAACACTTTCTTGCATGGCTTTCATTGAGGCGTTAAGAATGTTTATTTCGTCAATTTCTTGATTATGTATGTGGATGTACGCAAAATCGAATAAACTTTCGATGATGGGTCTTAACTCAAAACGTTTCTTTTCTGTAAGTTGTTTAGAATCATTTATGGCATGAAATAGTGTTTTTTCTAATTTTTTTTCCTCTTTTGTTAAGAGTGTGTTAGGCTTGTGTAAAATAATTGCTGCCGCTGTTACAGGCCCAGCTAAACAGCCTCTTCCGGCTTCGTCTGTACCACACTCAATTAAAAATTCTTTATAACATTTCTTTAACATAAAATATTTTTTGTAAAAATAAATAATTTCCACGCAACCTTTAACACTTTTTTGCATCTATTATATAGTTGTTTCGGCAATCTAATTTTTTTAGCTAAAAAATTTTAACACAATTAAATTGATAATATTCCGAAGTATTATTTGTTTATTTAAGAAATTATTAAGAAGTTTGCGGAATAACTAACTCAAATAAAATTAATATGAGATCGAAGTTCAAATGGATTTTTACGCTTTTAGTAGCGTTTACAATGCAGTTTTCTTTCGCACAACAGAAAACTGTTACAGGTACAGTAACAAGTGATGGTGTAAATTTACCAGGTGCTACTGTAAGTATTGCGGGTACACAACAAGGTACTCAAACTGATGAGAATGGTAAATTCTCTATCAAAGCTAGTCAAGGTGATGTTTTAGAATTCTCTTTCTTAGGAAAAGATACTAAAACTGTTACTGTTGGTGCTGGTAATGTTGTTAATGTAGTTTTAGCAACAAGTTCTACTAATATTGAAGTGGTTCAAATTGTTGGAGCTTTAGGTATTAAGAGAACTAGAGATGCGATTGTGTCTACTCAAAAGCAAATTAGTAATAAAGAGTTAACACAAGCGGCTAACCCTAATGCTGTTCAGGCATTAACTGGTAAGGTTTCTGGTTTACAAATTACTACAGTTTCTAATGGTGTTTCACCGGATTTAAGAATTGTATTAAGAGGTGCTAGAACTTTAACTGGGGATAACCAAGCTTTGATTGTTATCGATGGTGCTATTTCTTCTGCTGCTATTTTAGCGCAATTACCTCCAGATATCATTCAAGATGTGAATGTTATTAAAGGTGCTCAAGGGGCGGCGTTATATGGTGCTCAAGGGGTAAACGGTGCAATTGTTGTTACTACTAAAAAAGGTTCAAAATCTAACAAGTTTACTTTCGGTATCAACTCTGGAGTTGACTTTGAAACAGTGAACTTTGTTCCTCAAAGACAAATGGAGTACGGACAAGGTTGGGCGAACGACCCAGGTTTTGCTGATTCAACAAACCCGAACACGAATACTATTCCTGGTCTTGCAGGTTTCCCTAATATTATGGCTACTTTTGTGCCATG
This sequence comes from Flavobacteria bacterium RIFCSPLOWO2_12_FULL_31_7, assembly GCA_001800945.1. GTDB lineage: Bacteria > Bacteroidota > Bacteroidia > Flavobacteriales > Flavobacteriaceae > Flavobacterium. The sequence goes on along the minus strand of MGWJ01000093.1, from coordinate 1,006 downwards.
GGAAAATGGAGCATGGGGTCCAGCTTATAATACAGCTAACTTCCCTTCAACTGTTCCTGTAGGTATGCCTCAGGCTGATGGTAATTTCTTATTCACTGAGTGGAAACCAATTAAAGATAATATCAAACAATTCTTTAAAACAGGTACTATTTTACAAAACGGTTTCAATTTTAATGTTGGAGGACCAGATTCTTATGCTTTCTTATCTGCAAACAGACAAAATACTGATTTCGTAGTTGATGGAGATCAATTAGTAAGAAACTCTTTCATTTTCAAAGCAGGTAAAAAAATCAACAGATTTAGTATTGGTGGTAACGTAAACTACATTACTCAAACTACATCTCAGACAGATTCTGATTTATTTGATGATTTAATTCAAACAGGTACAAACGTTCCTGTATCTAGATTCAAAAACTCTGGTAATGAAGGGCACTGGACAGTTTATGCTCAAAACCCTTACTGGATTTCTAAAGCAGCTCGTTTTGACGAAAAATCTGATATCATGAATGGTATTCTAGATTTAAGTTATGAATTAAACAAAAACATTAGTGTAAGTTATTTAGGAAATATCCAACTTAGAGCTACTAATGGTCAAGATCATAGAGATGAATTCTCTAATATTTCTACAGTGTTTAGTATCGCTCCTTATGATTATTATGGTGCGTCTACTGAGTCTTACGAAGCATTAGGAGGTTCAGGTACTGGTTCTTCTTACTATGAGTACCAAACTTCAAGAAGAAACATTTATAATGACTTCATGGTTAACTTTAACTATGACTTAACTTCTGATTTAAACTTGAAATTTAACGTTGGTTCTAATATTCAAGACAGATTATTCAGAGAAATGTCTCAAGGAGGTAAAAATTTAGATGTTTTAGGTTTCTACCACATTAGTAATGTGTTAAACCCTGATACTCCTACAACTTTAAGAGGTTTAGGTTACAACAACAGAACAATCAGAACAAGAACTATCGCTGGTTTTGCTAATGCTGATTTAGCTTACAAA
>MGWJ01000092.1 GCA_001800945.1 Flavobacteria bacterium RIFCSPLOWO2_12_FULL_31_7 | reverse complement strand
CCAGAAGGAAAAGTAAAAATAAAAGCGTTAAATATTTGAAAATTTTCATTTAGCCTGATTCTAAAAATCAAATATAAATAAATTATTCTTTTATGTAGCCTTTAATTAAGAATAAGAATAAAATAAATAGTAAAAATCCTAGCAATACCCATTTTACTCCTTTATATTGTTGCTTGTGAGTACTTCTATCTTTCAAATACATGAAAATAATTATAGTAATAAAAGCGATAGCAAATAAAATTGCGAAAATCGTCTGACCTTGTGAAAACATGTTGATAAATTTTTCAACAAATTTAAGGATTACAATATTTAAAATATAATTTTATAGGATTAATATAAAAAAACTTTGCCACAAATTATCGAATTTATTTTTGATGAAAAATTGGTTTCGACTTTGTCTAAAATTAATTCGAATTAAATTTATTTGGTTTCACGAACTGCTATTTGGAAATTGGTGGCAAAAAAATTTTAAAATAAAAGCTATGCAAAAACAATTAGATGCTGTAAAATTATTTCATACTACATACGGATTAGGAGTGAGTTACGAAATGAAAGCCGATTTAGGTGAACAAAAAAATAACCTTCGTTTTGAATTAATGAAGGAAGAAAATGAAGAATATTTAGAAGCCGTTCAAAACAATGATATCGTAGAAATAGCTGATGCTTTAGGCGATATGTTGTACATTTTATGTGGTACGATTTTAGAACACGGTTTACAACATAAAATTGAAGAAGTTTTTGATGAAATTCAAAGAAGTAATATGAGTAAACTTGGAGAAGATGGAAAACCTATTTATCGTGAAGATGGTAAAGTAATGAAAGGTCCAAATTACTTTAAACCTAATTTTGAAGAAATATTAAAGTAGTTTATAGTCTCAGTTTACAGTCGCAGTTGGCAGTTTTGTGAATAGTAATAAAAAAAAGTCTCAGTTTTCAAAAATGAAAATTGAGACTTTTTACTGTAAACTGTAACTGATTACTAAACTTTAACAGTCCAGTTAAAAGTATCTTCAGCTAGTTTGTACTGAATATTGTTTAATTTTTCTTTGATTTCTAAAGCAAAAGAATTTTCTAATTTTGGCAATTCAAAATATTCATCTCTGAATGAAAAACCAACAATTGGATTGATTACAGCAGCTGTTCCCGCTCCAAAAATTTCTTTTAACGTTCCATTTTTTGCAGCAGCTACTAATTCTTCTACTAAAACTGGTCTAACCTCTGTTGCAATTCCGTCTCTTTTGGCAATATCTAATACAGATTTTCTAGTAACACCATCTAATATTCTTTCTGAAGTTGGCGCTGTTAATAACGTATCTCCAATTCTGAAAAATACATTCATAGTTCCCGCTTCTTCTAATTTAGTATGCGTTGCGTCATCTGTCCAAATGATTTGTTGAAAACCTTGATCGTTAGCTAATTTGGTTGGATAAAACTGTGCAGAATAATTTCCAGCCGCTTTTGCAGCACCAATTCCACCATTTGCAGCACGACTAAAATGCTCTGCAATAATTACTTTAACTTCTCCAGAATAATAAGATTTAGCTGGCGAAAGAATTATCATAAAACGATATTGAGAAGAAGGTTGTGCAATTACACCACTTCCAATCGCAATCATGAAAGGTCTAATATACAAAGCGTTTCCTTTTCCGAATTTTACCCAGTCTTTCTCTATATTTAATAACGTTTTTAATCCGTCAATAAAAATATGTTCTGGAATTTCTGGCATAGCCATACGAACGGCACTTTTGTTAAAACGCGTATGATTTTCATCCGGACGAAATAACCAAACGTCATCATTTGCATCTTTGTATGCTTTCATACCTTCAAAAATTGCTTGTCCGTAATGAAAAACTTTAGCTGAAGGATCAATCATAAAAGGCTCGTAAGCTTTAATTACAGGCTGTTCCCAAGCGCCATTTTTAAAATCACAAATCAACATGTGATCTGTAAAGGTGTTTCCGAATGTTAAGTTTTCAAAATCTACTTCATTAATTTTTGAAGTTTCATTTTTAATAATCTTGATATCGTTTGTAATACTGTTCATTATAATTTTTAAGTGTGTTGTGTTTTAAATTTTTACAAATTTATTAAATAAATTATTCTTGAAGATTCATTTTTTGAATAATTATTAACAAAGTTTACCATAAATAATTAAATTTGTTTTTTCTAACACTATAAAAATAAAAAATTGATGAAAAAAATAGTTGTAATAGCTGCATTATCAGTAGTATTAGTTTCTTGTAATAAAAAGGAAGAATCGGCTGTAAAACCAGAATCAAAAATAGCATATGCTTCATTTGGAGATAAAATTACTGCTGAAAATGCTATCACAAAGGAAGAAATGTTAGACAAATATAAGTCGTTAAAAACAGGGGATACTTTAAATGTAAAACTGGCTACTAAAATTAATGAAATTTGTCAAAACAAAGGTTGTTGGATGACTTTAGATTTAGGAAAAGAAGAAAATGCTTTTGTAAAATTTAAAGGATATAGTTTTTTCGTACCGATGAATGCACAAAAAAGAGAATCTGTTGTGGAAGGAAAAGCATTTGTGGAAGAAACTTCAGTGGCGGAATTAAAACATTATGCAGAAGATGAAGGAAAATCAGCTGACGAAATTGCCAAAATTACGGAACCAAAAACAGAATATAAATTTTTAGCGCACGGCGTTTTAATTGCAAAATAATGAAGTATGTAGTGCTAGTTTTTTCAGTTTTATTTTTAAGTTGTAACACAAATAAATCTGAAGAGAAAAAAGAAAATAACGAAAAACCAAAAGAAGAGTTTCAAATGTATGTAGCATCTGAAATGGCTACATTGATGGAACAAATGTATGTTCATAATGCCCAACTTCGTGAAAAGATTATCAAAAATGATTCACTTTGTCAATTACCAGATTATTTTTCTAAAATTGCATCTGCTACGATGACAAAAGGAAAAGAAAGAGATGCTTTTTTTAACGAAAAAGCTCCGTTTTTTATTAAAGCTCAAACAGCAATTTATACTTCAAAAAACGCTAAAGAAAGTTTTAATACTATGGTAGATGCTTGTATTAGTTGCCATGAAGTGAAATGCGGTGGACCAATTGAAAGAATTAAAACCTTATATATTAAGTAAAATTCACTCAAAAATAGAATTAAAACCAGAATTTATCTTCTGGTTTTTTTATTTTAAAAAAGCTAACAAAAGTTATAAATTCCTTAAAATTTTGAGTTTTAAAACCAAGCGTATTACTTTTTCGTAATTTTATAAAAACATAGAAATCATGAAAAACATATTAATCATTCTAACCGCTTTTAGTTTTTTGTCTTGCAATAGTCAGACTTATGATGCAAAAATTAAAAAAGAAGTTACTGATAAAATAGACAAAGAAATTGCAAAACAAGCTAAAATTAAAAAAGACACCATGGAATTTAAAATTGTAAAAACAGATGCCGAATGGAAAGCACAATTGTCACCTGAAGAATATGCTGTTCTAAGAGAAAAAGGAACAGAAAGACCATACACAGGTGAATATGACAAGCATTTTGAAAAAGGAATGTATGTTTGTGCAGCATGTGAAAACCCACTGTTTACATCAGATACCAAGTTCGATTCACATTGTGGATGGCCTTCTTTTGATGAAGCGATTAAAGGCTCAACAATTTATCATAAAGATACTTCTTATGGTATGATTCGTACAGAAGTGATGTGTGCAAAATGCGGTGGACATTTAGGTCATGTTTTTGATGATGGTCCGAAAGAAACAACAGGGCAACGTTATTGTACAAATTCTGTTTCGATTAAATTCATTCCTGCAAAATAAGTTTTCTTGTCAATCTTATCTCATTTCAGATTCTAAAAATGAGATAAGATTTTTAAACAAGTTCAGAATGACATAATTTATTTTCTCATTCTAATATATAATTTTATCTTCGCAACTGCGTTATTATAGAATAACTGAAAAAATGCTAAGAAAACTATTGCCTTTATTTATTGTTTTTATTTCGCCTATTTATGCGCAAGTAGGAGGGCAATCGGTATATCAGTTTTTAAATTTGGTACAATCTCCAAGACAAGCTGCGTTAGGTGGAAAAACAGTTACAATTGTTGATTATGATGTAAATCAGGCTTTGTTTAATCCGGCTACTATCAATGAAAAAATGCATAATCATTTAGCAACCAGTTATAGTAATTATTTCGGTGAAGTGAGTTATGGAACTGCAGCTTATGCTTATACGTGGGACAGACATGTGCAAACTTTTCATGTCGGTGCAAATTATGTAAACTACGGAAATTTTGATGGTTATGACGAATTTGGAAATCAAACAAATAGTTTTACTGGTTCGGAAGGTGCATTGTCTTTTGGGTATTCGTACAATATTCCATGGACTAATTTTTACGCAGGAACTAACGTAAAGTTCATTACTTCAGCATTAGAAAGTTACAATTCTTTTGGTGTAGCAACAGATATTGGTTTTTTATATATTGATGATAAAAATGATGTGAACTACGGATTGTCATTCAGAAATATAGGCTATCAAATTAAACCTTACGAAACTACTAGAGAAAATTTACCTTTTGAAATTACAGCAGGAATTTCGCAATTGGTTGAAAATGTTCCTATTCGTTGGCATTTAACTTTTGAAAATTTACAGCAATGGAAAATTGCTTTTGCAAATCCAAATAGAGCAGAAGGAAGTTTAGATGGAACTACAACTGAAGAAAAAGTTGGCTTTTTTAATAATGCCATGCGACATGTAATAATAGGTGCAGAGTTGTTTCCTGAAAAAGCTTTTAATATTCGATTGGGTTATAATTTCCGTCGTGGACAAGAATTAAATATTATAGACCAAAGGAATTTCTCTGGAATCGCCGCAGGTTTTAGTTTGCGATTTAATAAAGTTCGATTCGATTTTTCACATTCTCGTTATACTGTGGCTGCTAATTCAAGTGTTTTTGGTTTGATGATTAATTTGGATTAGAAAATTAAAGAGCCAAGTAAAAAGTAAAAAGATAAAAGTAAACTCAAAGTATTTTAAAAAAAAATTAGCGCCTTCGATTCTTCGTGGCAAAAATAATATGAAAAAAATTACTATTGCAATAGACGGATTTTCGTCAACAGGAAAAAGTACATTAGCCAAACAAATTGCCAAACAATTAGGTTATATTTATGTTGATACAGGCGCGATGTATCGTGCGGTAACCTATTTTGCCATGCAACATAATTACATCTCCGAAAATCATTTTGATGTTAAAAGTTTGATAAAAGATTTACCTAAAGTCGCTTTACAATTTCATTTTAATGAAGAAGTGGGTTTTGCCGAAATGTATTTAAATGATGAAAACGTTGAGATTGCTATTCGTACCATTGAAGTGTCGCGTTTGGTGAGTAAAATTGCAGAAATTTCTGAAGTTCGTGCCAAATTAGTAGAACAACAACAGGAAATGGGGCAACACAAAGGTATTGTAATGGATGGTAGAGATATTGGAACCGTAGTTTTTCCTAATGCCGATTTGAAGTTGTTTATGACGGCAAGTCCAGAAACTAAAGCGCAACGACGTTTTGAAGAATTGCTTGAAAAAGGATAACAAGTTACTTTTGAAGAAGTGTTACAAAATGTTCAAGAACGTGATTATATTGATACTCATAGAGAAGATTCACCATTAGTAAAAGCAGAAGACGCGATTGAAATTGACAATTCTCATTTATCTAAAAAAGAACAATTTGAGTTGGTGATGGAGTTGGTTAATGAAGAATTAGGGGAAGGAAGTTAGGAGTTTGAAGTCGGAAGTGTTTTTGTTTGGAGTTTTTAATCACAATTTTGTCAAGCTGAACTTGTTTCAGCATCTTTTTAATATTGTATTTTTTACCATCCGTTTTTTTATTCTAGGTTATAAGTAGAAGCTGAAACAAGTTCAGCTTGACAATACTTTCTAAACAAACATCTAAATTGGGTGTTAATTAAAATCTTAAAGCCATTTTTTATTAATTTCTATCTTTATTTTTTAAATAAACATTTGCATATAAAGAAAAAGTAGTATCTTTGCACACCTTTTGGCGGAGTAGAGTTTTCAATTGGTAATCAAATATTTACGTAAAACACTGTTGTTGTTTTAATCTGCATTAAAAAACTCAAACAAACACAACATACAAATTTAATACGCATGTCTGAATTAAACAAAGAACAAGAGTCATTTTTAGCTGATTTCAATTGGCATAATTATGCTGAAGGAATTGATCCTATTGACGCAAACAATCTTCAAGAATTTGAAGATTTAGTAACAAAAACATTCATCTCAACTGCTGATGAAGAAGTTGTAGAAGGTGTAGTTGTAAGAATCACTGACAGAGATGTTATTGTTGATATCAACGCTAAATCTGAAGGAGTTATTTCTTTAAATGAATTCCGTTACAACCCAAACTTAAAAGTGGGAGACAAAGTAGAAGTATTAATTGATATCCGTGAAGACAGAACTGGTCAATTAGTATTATCTCACAAAAAAGCTAGAACAATCAAAGCATGGGATAGAGTTATCGCAGCTAATGAAACTGGAGAAATCGTTAACGGTTTTGTGAAATGTAGAACTAAAGGTGGAATGATTGTTGATGTATTTGGTATTGAAGCTTTCTTACCAGATTCTCAAATTGATGTGAAACCTATCCGTGATTACGATCAATACGTAAACAAAACTATGGAATTTAAAGTTGTGAAAATTAATCACGAATTTAAAAACGTAGTAGTTTCTCATAAAGCGCTTATCGAAGCTGATATCGAAGTACAGAAAAAAGAAATCATCGGTCAATTAGAAAAAGGACAAGTATTAGAAGGTGTGGTTAAAAACATTACTTCTTATGGAGTGTTCATTGACTTAGGTGGTGTAGATGGATTAATCCATATTACAGATTTATCTTGGTCTCGTATTAATCACCCAAGTGAAGTTTTAGAATTAGACCAAAAATTAAACGTTGTAATCTTAGATTTCGATGACGAGAAAACAAGAATTCAATTAGGTTTAAAACAATTAAACGCTCATCCATGGGATGCATTATCTGCTGAATTAAACGTTGGAGATAAAGTAAAAGGTAAAGTAGTTGTTTTAGCTGATTACGGTGCTTTCATTGAAGTTGCTGAAGGAGTTGAAGGATTAATTCACGTTTCTGAAATGTCTTGGTCTACGCATTTACGTTCTGCTCAAGATTTCGTTAAAGTTGGTGATACTGTAGAAGCAGTTATCTTAACTTTAGATAGAGATGATAGAAAAATGTCTTTAGGTATCAAACAATTAACAACTGATCCTTGGAATGGAATTACTGAGAAATATCCAGTTGGTTCTCGTCATACAGGTATCGTTAGAAACTTTACTAACTTCGGAATTTTCGTAGAATTAGAAGAAGGAATTGACGGTTTAGTTTATATTTCTGATTTATCTTGGACTAAAAAAATCAAGCATCCATCTGAATTTGTTAACGTTGGTGACAAATTAGAGGTTGTAGTTTTAGAATTAGATGTTGAAGCTCGTAAATTATCTTTAGGTCATAAACAAACTTTAGATAATCCATGGGACAAACATGAAGCTGCTTATGCAGTAGGTACAGTTCACACTGGTACTGTTTCTGAAATTGTTGACAAAGGTGCTACTGTAGAATTTTCTGAAGACGTTCAAGGATTCGTTCCAACTCGTCATTTAGAAAAAGAAGATGGTAAAAAATTGAAAAAAGGTGATTCAATTGAATTTAAAGTTATCGAATTTAACAAAGAATTCAAAAGAATCGTAGCTTCACATACTGCTACTTTCAGAGAAGAAGAAGAGAAAAACTTCAAAGCTGCTTCTAATGAATCAAGCAATAATAATGTAGCTTCATCTTCAAACAATGCTGAAAAATCTACTTTAGGAGATATCGACGCATTAGCTGAATTAAAAGCAAGAATGGAAAAAGGAGGAAACTAATTTTTCAAATTTCTTAACTATACAAAATCCCAATCAGCAATGATTGGGATTTTTTTTTTGACACATTTAAAACCAAACGAATTGTTTTCTCGTAAATGACTATATAACTTTAAAATCATAAACATGAAAACGAACAAAATTTTATCAGTAGTAGCATTAACATTTGCTTTATTAACAGGTGGAAACGCATTAGCACAAAAAGAAAAAACTGTAATGGTTGGAGGTGCAGCTATGTATCAATCAAAAAACATTGTAGAAAATGCAGTAAATTCAAAAGACCATACTACTTTAGTAGCTGCAGTAAAAGCGGCAGATTTAGTAGAAACATTAATGTCAGCAGGTCCATTCACCGTTTTTGCTCCAACAAATGCAGCTTTTGAAAAATTACCAGCGGGAACAGTTGAAACATTAGTAAAACCAGAAAATAAAAAATTATTACAAACGATTTTAACTTACCATGTGGTAGCTGGTAAAATGAACGCAAAAGATATTGTAGCAGCTATTAAAAAAGGAAATGGAAAAGCAGTTTTAACAACTGTAAGTGGAGGCAAATTAACAGCTTGGATGCAAGGAAGTGATGTATATATTACTGACGAAAATGGTGGATCTGCAAAAGTAACAATTGCAGATGTGAACCAATCTAACGGAGTTATTCATGTTATTGATACTGTAGTAACCCCAAAAATGTAATGCCCATAGTTTTTATTTAGTTAGGAAATCCCATTTTAGTGTATTCTGAAGTGGGATTTTTTTCATATTTATATAAAAGTTCAAAATGCAATACTTAATTTAGCTAATTATAATCCCTCACTTATGTTTAAAGATACCGATTTTAAAAAAGCACTTCAAGAATTACCCGATAAAGAAAAAGATAAACTTATTTTGAGGTTGTTACGACGTGATATGGATTTGGCCGAGAAATTATATTTTGAATTAGTGGACACCGATTCCATTGAAGATAAACGTAGAATTATGGAAATCACTATTTCAAAACAGATTAAACGGTTTTCGGAAAATTTTCATTCTTTGGATTATATTGCTGTTGAGATGAGAAGCATTAGCGGTAAAATTTCGCATCATGTAAAAATTACTAAAGATAAGTTTGGAGAGATTAGTCTGAATTTGCAAATGCTTAACGAAGTTATTGAGCAGAATACTTTTTCATTAACACATTCTAAACCACAAAAATCTGCAAAATTTTATAATTATGTAATTGTACGAACTTTTAAAATTTTATTATTAATTGATGTGCTTCATGATGATTTTCTTCTAGAGTTTAAAGAAGATTTGAATAGGTTAGGGGAGAATATTTCTAAAAATAAAATGCTTTTAAAAACCGCTATTTACAATAGTTTAGATATAAATTGGATTTTAAATGCAGAAATTCCAGAGAATATTTCTCAAATTCATAAAGAAAT
>MGWJ01000091.1 GCA_001800945.1 Flavobacteria bacterium RIFCSPLOWO2_12_FULL_31_7 | reverse complement strand
TCGAAGTAGCACCAACACCTGTTGCTCAAGCTCCGATATCAGATTTAATTCCTACATCAGATTATATTAAAAATTTAGATGTGTTTTTTGAAAACGTTTCAGCAGAATTTCAAAAGCCAATTGTAGAAGAGCCAGTTTTCAAAGTGGAAGCTCCAGTACATGTTGAGCCAATTGCACAAGTTGCTCCACCTGTTCAAGAATTCGAAATTATTTCAAATTCAGTTAGAGAAATTGAAGTGATTGAACCAGAATTTGTAGTAGCGAAAGACGATTTTAACTTTTCGTTAGATTTATTCGAAACGAAAGCAGAAAACAATCAGAATACCATCGTTTTTGAATTAAGCGAAGAAACTAAAGATATTAAAGTTAACGAAGCGGTACAATTTTTCCCTGTGACCGAATTAGGTCAAGAAGGAATTATTAAATATACGTTAGAAGAAGAAATCGAAGAAGCTTTTGAACCAGCAGCAACTATTATGCAAGCAGCAGAGCCAATTGATGAAGAAGTAAATTTTACTGTGAAACAAACAGTTGCAGAAACTTCAACTTCAGAAAACAACTTTAGTTTTGATGCCGTTTCTCCTGTGGAAATGTCTATCGAGGAAATCTTGAGATCAAGAGCGGAAGAAAGAAAAAATAAATTAAAAAGTTTCAATCACAAGTTCAACAATCCAAACAGAATTGACGATTTAGAAAGAGAGCCAGCTTTTCGCCGTCAAGGATTAGATGTAACGAGTATGCCAAACCAAAATAATCAATCGCGTATGTCATTAGGAATGGACAGTAACGACGACATTCAGTTGCGTTCTAACAATTCTTTTTTACACGATAATGTAGATTAAATCTCAAATAAAACTAACCCATACTTTAAATCCCGACATGTTAATTACAAGTCGGGATTTTTTATTACTTTTGTTTTGAATTTTTTAGCACCTATTCCAGCTATCCGCTATATTCCCGAAGAAAAATCGGGAGATGCCGCTACTATCTGGGGTGAACCCTAAATTTCAAATCACATTTATTATTAAAAACTAAAATCAAAATATATGAGCTTATCTACACAAATTATGGATAGCATGAAAGAAGCAATGAAAGCCAAAGATTCTGTGGCTTTAGAAGCTTTACGTGCTATCAAGTCTGAAATATTATTAGCGCAAACTGCCTCAGGTTCTAAAGAAGAAATTTCAGAAGCAGACGAAATTAAAATTTTACAAAAATTAGTAAAAATGCGTAAAGACAGCGCCGCAATTTTTACAGAACAAAACCGTGCCGATTTAGCAGAACCAGAATTAGCGCAAATTGCCGTTATCGAAAAATTCTTACCAGCACAATTATCAGAAGAAGAAGTAGAAACAATTGTTGCTAAAATCATCGCAGAAACTGGTGCGTCTGGAATTGCAGCAATGGGAAAAGTTATGGGCTTAGCTTCAGCACAAATTGGCGGACAAGCAGAAGGAAAAACAATTTCTACTATTGTTAAGAAACTTTTAGTTTAATAAAATCTGAAGCTAGAAGATGGAAGTCTGAAGTTTTGTCTTCCAGCTTCCAGCTTCAGACTCCCAACTCAAAATGGCTTCGTAGTTCAACTGGATAGAATGACGGATTTCGGCTCCGTTGGTTGCAGGTTCGAACCCTGCCGAGGTCACTAATAATTTATATATTTCGTTACAAAATGCAAGAAATTCCTGTTGTAGAAAGAGAATATACTATGGCCGAATTTTTTGTCATGTTTTTATTATTAACGCCAATAATTATTGGTTACGGTTACTTTATGTTATACGTAGTTGAAATTATTTATCAACGTAACTTCAAAAAACCACTTATTGTTTTCGGACATGTTTTTACTAAAAGAATTTCTGAAACTGATAAAATGATATTGAGAAATAATAGTCAATTTTATCAGAAGTTAAAACCGAAATATAAAACGTATTTTGAGCATCGCGTAGCTACATTTATAGAAAAAACAGAATTTTCTACAAGAGATATTTCATTAAATTCAGAAATGAAGTTGACTATTGCGGCAGTCTATATTCAATTGACTTTCGGAATGAAAAATTATTTAAACCAACTCATTCAACAAATTATTATTTATCCAAATATTTATTTGTCTACGCATACGAATGAATATTATAAAGGAGAATTTAATCCTCGATTAAAAACTATTGTGTTCTCTTGGTCGGATTTCAAAGAAGGAATCGATATTAAAAATGATAATTTAAATTTAGGTTTACACGAATTTACACACGCTTTGCATTTTGCGACTTTAAAAAGTGATAAGCCTACTCACGTTTTGTTTAACGAATCACTTAGAAATTTGTTTTTATCTTTTTCTAATGAAACATTACGCCAAAATCTATTAAGCTCGGGATTTTTGCGGGATTATGCTTTTGAAAATCAGTATGAGTTTGTAGCGGTTTTATTGGAACATTTCTTTGAATCTCCAGAAGAATTTAAACAACAATTTCCTTCTATTTATTTAAAAGTAAAGGAAATGTTGAATTATAATGAAGCGGTTTTTAATTCCTAATTTTTATTTTCTTTGTGTTGATTTTGAGTTGATTAGTTGTTTTTCGTCGGATATATGTGTGCTTTTGTCGAAAAGTTAAAGTAGAAAAATAATCCGTGTTTTTTTATTGTTAGGTTTGTGTTTAATCCAAAATTAACAGAAAATGAATAGAAAAATTACCTTTAAATTTTTTACAGTATTTTTTATTTGTACCTATTTTTTAAATGCACAAGTAATTTATACAAACGGGCCTATAGCAACAGGTACGGTTTCAACAAATTCAACCGCAGCACCAGCAGGTTATTCTTGGTCTGAATTACAAACACCTAATACTTCATTAGGGCTTTCAGGGCATTATAATAATGCGCTTACAGTAAACTTTGCTTTAGCAGATGATTTTGTAGTTCCAGCTGGTGAAACTTGGAATATTTCAGGTTTAGACGTTTTCGGCTATCAAACCTCATATGCAGGAACTACGATTCCAATTGACGTACTTCGTGTAAGAATTTGGAATGGCGATCCATCTTTAGGAACATCAACTGTTGTTTTTGGAGATATGACTACTAACGTTCTAAATGCTGCCGGTAGTGGTGAAGAATTTGTGTACAGAACGGCAACGGCAACTGGAACCACAAGAAAAGTATGGAGATTTAATGCAAATGTTACTACTTCATTAACAGCAGGAACCTATTGGGTAGAATATCAAGTTCATGCTACAAATGATGCTTCTATATTTTTTCCTCCAGTTACTATCTTGAATACACTTTCTAGTCCAACATGGAATGGAAAACAACGAAATGTTGCCGCATGGGCAAGTACAATTGATGGAGGTTCTATGAATGTCTTAGCTATGCCTTTTAAACTTAATGGTGTTGTTTTAGGATTAGATTCGAACGAGTTTTCTTCAAAAATTGTGATGTATCCTAATCCTGTAAAAAACAATTTAATTATTAGTAATCCAGTTTTTAGTACTGAGAATTTAATTGAAATTTTTGATATGACTGGTAGAACAGTTTTTACTTCCAATGCAAAATATGAAACAAATTTTAGTATAGATGTTTCTAATTTAAACGCAGGAAATTATATTGTAAAGCTAACTACAGAGAACGGAACAGCAGTTAAGAATTTTATTAAAATTTAATAGTATTCTCTAAAAGTAAAAGCCTTATAAATTTATTTTATAAGGCTTTTTTATTTTTCTATTTCGTGATTCTTTTCAAATCAGCTATTGTTTCGGTTGGGTTTTCAGCTCCGAAAACATAGCTTCCAGCTACTAAAACATCGGCTCCTGCGTCAACTAGTTGTTTCGCGTTTTTGTTGGTTACGCCGCCATCTATTTCAATTAAAGTATTGTCTTTTCATCTTTTTATCATTTCTTTCAATTGAAAAACTTTATCGTATGTTTTTTCAATAAAACTTTGTCCGCCAAAACCTGGATTCACACTCATAATACAAACTAAGTCGATATCCTGAATGATGTCTTCTAATGCTTTAACACTTGTGTGAGGATTAATGGCTACTCCAGCTTTCATGCCTTCTGCTTTAATAGCCTGTAATGTTCTGTGTAGGTGATTGCATGCTTCGTAATGAACCGTTAATATGTTGGCTCCTAATTTCGCAAAAGTTGAAATGTATCTGTCAGGATCCACAATCATTAAATGTACATCGATAGTTTTGGTAGCATGTTTTGAAATAGCTTGTAAAACGGGCATTCCAAAAGAAATATTGGGAACAAAAACGCCGTCCATAATGTCAATATGAAACCAGTCCGCCTCAGATTGATTGATCATTTCGATGTCGCGTTGTAAGTTGGCAAAATCAGCTGCTAAAACTGATGGAGCAATAAGTGTGTTTTTAGTCATGTTGTAAAATTGTAGTTATGTTGTTTGGCAAAGGTAAAATTTAACCACAAGGTTCGCAAGGTTTTTCGCAAAGTTCGCAAAGTAATTTTTTCTTAAGGAACTCCCCTTTGGGGTTGGGGGCTAAAAAAATAAAACTCCGGTAATCAGCCGGAGTTTCAATCATCAATCAAAAAACGAACCGTTTACACGGTTGTTTGCTTTAATTTAGTGTCACACTGAGCGAAGTCGAAGTGTTATCCTAAATACGTTTTTAATATTTTACTTCTAGAAGTATGTTTCAATCTTCTAATTGCTTTTTCTTTAATTTGACGTACACGCTCACGAGTTAAATCGAAAGTTTCACCAATTTCTTCTAATGTCATTGGGTGTTGGTCACTTAAACCGAAGTATAAACGAACTACATCCGCTTCTCTTGGAGTTAAGGTTTCTAACGCTCTTTCAATTTCTGTTTGTAAAGATTCGTGGATTAATTCTCTATCTGGATTTGGAGATTCACCAGAACGTAAAACGTCGTATAAGTTGGAATCTTCCCCTTCTACAAGAGGCGCATCCATTGATAAATGACGACCCGAGTTTTTCATAGACTCTTTTACATCATTTACGGTCATGTCTAGTTCTTTGGCAATTTCTTCAGCACTTGGTGGACGTTCGTTAGATTGCTCTAATAAAGCGTACATTTTGTTGATTTTATTGATAGAACCAATTTTATTTAAAGGTAAACGTACGATACGAGATTGTTCTGCTAATGCTTGAAGAATCGATTGACGAATCCACCAAACAGCATAAGAAATGAATTTGAAACCACGTGTTTCATCAAAACGTTGTGCGGCTTTAATTAAACCTAAGTTTCCTTCGTTAATTAAATCAGGTAATGTTAAACCTTGGTTTTGATATTGTTTAGCTACAGAAACTACGAAACGTAAATTCGCTTTCGTTAATTTTTCTAGTGCACGTTGATCACCTGCTTTTATACGTTGTGCTAATTCAACTTCTTCGTCGGCAGTAATTAAATCTACTTTACCAATTTCCTGTAAATATTTGTCTAGGGAAGCAGTTTCACGATTGGTAACCTGCTTGGTTATTTTAAGTTGTCTCATGGGGTTTTCTCCTAACTTTAAAAGTTCTTACTGTTATACGTAAGAAGTTTCTAAAAAGTTACAAAAGTTTTAAAAAAAATGTTCATCTAAATTAATAAATGAACATTTTACATAAATTTTGTCTTAGTTATAGTATTCTAGTTGCTCCCCAATTTCCTATTTCCATACCCTCGTTCATCCAATTTCCATCAAATCTATAACCATCTAAATAGCCTCTAATGTAACCCACATGTAAGTTAGCATTTAATTGATATTGCATATCCGAATCGTTGCCACTTCCTGTTTTAGAGATTTGGCCATCCGAAAAAATAATTTCAATTTCACCACTGAACGCAAAAACTTCAGGCGAGCTTGTTTTTTTGATCAAACCACTCACTCTAGAATGTCCGTCAGAAGTAAAGTTTACGGTTCCAGATTCTTCTAAACCAGTGTATGCACCAGTGTAGCATTTAATTAAAGAGTTGGATTTTTCTTTAGCAAGACAAATTTTAGAACTGCTATCAGAAAAGAACTTCAAATTAGAAGTGGTAATATGATTCCCAGTTTCATCTAATTTTACTTCGAATGCTATGTTTTCATCTCCAAAGCGATATTTTTTCATAACAGGTTCAAAATCCGCTCCACTTTCATCAGGATATGGAATGTTTTCTAAAGTGTAAGTTACTTTATCTTCAGTTTGAAATTTAGCCCATATCGTTTCGTCATTAAGTATATTAATATGTAAAGTTCCTGAAACATTTCCTATTACTATCCCTTTGTATATTCCTTTATATGAATTATCGAATATCGATTTGGCTTCTGGTGTACTAGCTAATTGCGTAGTTGAGTTGGCAGTCCTTGCAGCTTCATTGTTGTCATCCGTACAACTTAAAAAGAAGCAACAAAAAATTAATAGTGAATAAAAATTTTTCATGATTTCAATTATTAAATTAAACATTTTCTTTGAAACTTTACGTTAAAATTTCTTATCCAAAGGTAATCACATGTTAATTTAATTGCCTGAAATTTAACGCTATAATCGGTATAAGTGACATGCTTTTGGGTAACAGCCAATCTTTTAAGATAAATTTATAAGAACTTTGAATCTCCAATTCTGTTTGATTTTTAAAACTCCTTATTTTATTGAACTTGTTTGCTTTTGATTGCTTTTAGGCGTATTTAAACTATGTTAAAATTAGGTGTTTGGACTTGAATTAACGGTAAATTATTAGTTTCAAATGTCGAATGGATTTTCTTAATCGATTAAAAGAATCTTTTCATTTAATTTTTTTTGTTATGTAAGATTATTCTCTGAAGGCTAGTGTTTTGCTGTTTTTTTTACTACAAAATAAGTATTAATTTTTATGATTTTATTTTTTTACGTTTTTAAGTGAATCTGATTTATTCTTCACTTTTAATAAATTTGAAAATCTGCTTTTATTCTGTTTTATCCTTCATTCATACATTAAAATCTTTGTTTCATCACAATATTTAATCTTCGTTTTATTATTCAAGTTAATTTCACAAAAAATAATAAAAATCTTTAACACTCCCCAATTTGATATTACATCTGTGATCTCAGTAAAATAATCAATATTCTCTTCGATTTTTGGATAGATGTAATGCCATAGTTTTTTTGAAAATGGATATTAAAAGAAGTTGCTTTAATTAGTTGTTTTTTTAAGTAAGACCACCAAATCAATTAACTTAAACTTAATAATATGAAAAAAAGTATTTTTATTAAACCCTTTTTTATGGCCTTAATTGGTGGTTTGGTAGTTTCTTGCGTTGTGGAAAACGGGAAATTACCTCAAAATGTGAAACCATTATGTGATTTATCTGATAAGGATTTCGCTACTTGGTTTAAAAGTGGTGAAATTACGGAGAATGGTGAAGTAACACCTGCAAATAGTGTCGATTTTAAACATGATTCCAATTGTGATTTTTATAAATGGTCTGAACAAATGTTTCTTTGGATGACTTCAAAAGATGACTCCAATAAAGCTGTATTTGAATCTTCTGATTTTTATACGGTTTCGCCAAAAATAAACGGGCAAAGAGATTTAATTCCAAATAAGCCAGGTCAATTGTTACGAGCTATGGCTAATGTTGATAAAACTGGTAAAATTGTAAGTGAGGAGGGTCAAGCCACAGATGATGTTTTAATGGATGCTAACGGAAATTTGGTTTATTATATTTCTATGGTGAATGATGTGTATGCTGAATTTTTAAATGCCGTTCATCAAAATAAAATGTCTGGAGATAAATTCCCAACTACGAAAGCAGAAAGAGACAGTATCTTTAATTTTGCTCAAGAAAATGGCGTAGTTTTAAAAAACCCAAATGCGTTAGCTATTGAAATTAAAACGTCATGGGTGGATGCGACTTCTTTGTCAAATGTTGACGAATTTTTAACCATTGATGCCATGGTCCCAGTCTACAAAAAAAGCAGTAATAAATTGTGGATCATTAACGGCGAACGTAAAATAAAATTAGCTTTAGTAGGGATGCATATTGTAGGAAGTGCAAATGGACATCCGGAAATGATCTGGGCAACATTTGAGCACAAGCGTAACACACCAAATCAAGCCTATCAATATGTAAATAAAGATGGTATAACAGAAACAGTTTTAGCTGATGGAGAAAAGGATTGGTTATTAAATTCAGAACCAAGAGCAATTAATAATCAATCACATATGGTTTTCTCTGGCGATTCTATAAAAGCGAATCCCTTGTGTGATATTTCACCAAGTAATACGGTAAGAACAAAGCCTTGGGGAAGTGCTGTTGATGTAAAACCTAATGCAGAAGATGCTTCTCCAGCTGCTTCAAACAGTG
>MGWJ01000090.1 GCA_001800945.1 Flavobacteria bacterium RIFCSPLOWO2_12_FULL_31_7 | reverse complement strand
AAATTCATGCCAATAATTGGAAACCGTATCGTTCTTTAGCTACTTACTTACTATGGCATCATTATTTGAAGAAACGTAATCGCTAACTTTTTTACAGTCTAAATTTCATAATTTTTATACTGTTTTTTTATGGTTAATGTATTTTTATATACACTATTTCAAGAATTTAAAAAAACTTTCAACTTCTAACTTCTAACTTCTAACTTTTTTCTACCTTTGCACCCGCAAATACAAAAGAAAAATGACAGCAGATAAAATAACAACGTTTGATGTTTTGGTAGAAATTCCAAGAGGAAGCCGAAACAAATATGAGTATGATTTCGATTTAAAAAGAATGCGTTTTGATAGAATGCTATTCTCATCTATGATGTATCCAGCAGATTACGGATTCATTCCTGAAACTTTAGCTTTAGATGGCGACCCATTAGATGTTTTAGTATTAGTTACTAAACCAACTTTCCCAGGTTGTGTAATCGAAGTAAAACCAATTGGCGTTTTCCACATGGCAGACGACAAAGGTCCAGATGAAAAAGTAATTTGTGTACCAGTTTCAGATCCAATTTGGAATTCATTAAACGATTTAAGCGATGTAAACCCTCACTTAATCAAAGAAATCGAACACTTTTTCCAAGTTTATAAAGACTTAGAAAACAAACAAGTTGATGTAGAAGGTTGGGGAGATGTAAACGAAGCTCGTGCTATCATTAAAGCATGCACAGAACGTTTCGATGCTATTGAAAACAAACCAGAAGGATTATTCAGTATCAAATAGAAATATTTCAATAAAATCATTAAAAAAGGCAATTATCATTAGGATAATTGCCTTTTTTGTTTATTTTTGTTAAAACGAATTAAAATTAACCATTAACTATTTACTAAAAACTATGAATGATTTTATGATTTATTTGCCAATAGTAATGGCAATTATTGGATTGCTTTTTATGGCAATGAAACGTGCTTGGGTTTTAAAACAAGATGCTGGAGATGGTAAAATGAAAGAAATTTCAGATTACATCTATGAAGGCGCACTAGCTTTCTTAAAAGCAGAATACCGATTATTAACCTTTTTTGTAATTGGTGCAAGTGCAGTTCTTGGTGCCATTTCTTTTTTCGTTCCTACTACACATTGGCTAATTGTTATCGCCTTTATTTTTGGAGCTTTCTTTTCTGCATTAGCAGGAAATATGGGGATGAAAATTGCCACCAAAACAAATGTTCGTACCACGCAAGCAGCCCGTACTAGCTTACCACAAGCCTTAAAAGTTTCTTTTGGTGGCGGAACGGTAATGGGATTAGGCGTTGCTGGCTTAGCCGTTTTAGGTTTAACAGGATTTTTTATTCTATTCTTTAGATATTTTATGAATGGTGCATGGACTTCAACGGAAGACATGACTATCGTTCTAGAAACTTTAGCAGGCTTTTCACTTGGCGCAGAATCTATTGCACTATTCGCACGTGTGGGTGGTGGTATTTACACCAAAGCCGCCGATGTAGGTGCAGATTTAGTAGGTAAAGTAGAAGCTGGAATACCAGAAGACGACCCTCGTAATCCTGCAACAATTGCAGATAACGTTGGTGATAACGTTGGTGACGTTGCCGGAATGGGTGCCGATTTATTCGGATCTTATGTTGCAACCGTATTAGCTGCCATGGTTTTAGGAAACTATGTAATTAAAGATATGGGTGGAAAAATTGATGATGCTTTCGCAGGAATTGGCCCAATTTTATTACCAATGGCTATCGCAGGTTTCGGAATTTTATTCTCAATTATCGGAACCATGTTAGTGAAAATTTCAAGTGATGATGCTAAAGAAGCACAAGTACAAAAAGCATTAAACATTGGAAACTGGTTTTCAATCGGTTTAACTTTAATCGCTTGTTACTTCCTAGTAGAATATATGCTACCAACAACCATGAAAATGGAATTTTATGGAGAAGGATTAAAAGAAATTTCTTCTATGCGAGTTTTCTATGCAACGATTATCGGATTAATTGTTGGAGGAGCAATTTCATCTGTTACAGAATATTACACGGGCTTAGGAACTAAACCTGTTATAGCAATCGTACAAAAATCATCAACTGGAGCTGGAACTAACGTAATTGCTGGTTTAGCAACTGGAATGATTTCAACTTTCCCAACCGTAATTTTATTTGCAGCTGCTATTTGGGCTTCTTACGCTTGCGCAGGATTTTATGGAGTAGCATTAGCCGCCTCAGCTATGATGGCAACAACTGCAATGCAATTAGCAATCGATGCCTTCGGACCAATTTCTGACAATGCAGGTGGAATTGCTGAAATGAGTGAATTACCAAAAGAAGTTCGTACTCGTACAGATATTTTAGATTCAGTTGGTAACACAACTGCTGCAACTGGTAAAGGTTTCGCAATCGCTTCTGCGGCTTTAACTTCTTTAGCTTTATTCGCAGCTTATGTAACTTTTACAGGAATTGACGGAATTAATATTTTCAAAGCACCTGTATTAGCCATGTTATTTATTGGAGGAATGATTCCTGTAGTTTTCTCAGCTTTAGCGATGAATTCTGTTGGAAAAGCCGCCATGGATATGGTGTACGAAGTACGTCGTCAGTTTAAAGAAATTCCTGGAATTATGGAAGGAACTGGTAAACCAGAATACGGTAAATGTGTAGAAATTTCAACGAAAGCCGCTTTACGCGAAATGATGTTACCTGGAATTTTAACTATCGGTTTTCCAATCGTAATTGTATTGTTAGGAAAATTAGTTTACGGAGATAACAACCAATTAATTGCAGAAATGTTAGGTGGTTACATGGCGGGAGTTACCGTATCAGGTGTACTTTGGGCAGTTTTCCAAAACAATGCCGGTGGTGCTTGGGATAATGCTAAAAAATCATTCGAAGCAGGTGTAGAAATCAACGGAGAAATGACGTACAAAGGTTCAGATGCGCACAAAGCAGCGGTAACTGGAGATACAGTTGGAGACCCATTCAAAGATACTTCAGGACCATCAATGAACATCTTAATTAAATTAACTTGTTTAATTGGATTAGTTATCGCTCCAATTTTAGGAAGCGGTCATGCTACCGGAAAAGATAAAATGGGCGCATGTTGTTCTAAAGACAAAAAAGAAATGGTATGTAAAGATGGTAAATGTGATTTGTCAAAATGTGCCACGATGACAAAAGAAGAATGTGCTAAAATGTGTGACGAAAATGGATGCTCCCAAGAATGCAAAGACAATTGTATGTCACAATACGATGAAAACGGGAAATATATAGGAGATGCACATGTTCACGGTCCAAATTGCAATCACGGTCACGATGCAAATTATGAAAAACGTCACCAAGATAATAGTGCAGTGGTAACACAAAAAGAAGAACAAAAAATCCAAATTAAAAGAGAAGTCTTAAAAGATGGTAAAGAAAAAGCGACAGTAAACATTACAACAATAGTGGACGGAAAAGAAACAACGACTACAAAAGTTTTTGAAGGAACTGCCGCTGAAATAAATGCGAAAATTGCAGAACTAGATAAAAAATAATCTTCTAAAAACAGATTTTTTAAAAGCCTTACAAATTGTGAGGCTTTTTTTATTTAATTTTAGCAAAATTACAAACACAACTCAACCATGTTCAAATTAAAAATTTTACTACTTTTAGTTTTCGCTAATTTTACTTTTTCACAGAATGAATTAGCTTTAATTCCAAAACCTTCTGAAGTTAAATTTAGCGAAGGAAATTTTGCTTTAAATAAAAAAACTGTAATTCATGCAGATGAAAATTCGTTTGAAGCAAAATATCTTCAACGAGTTATAAAAGAAAAAACGGGCTTAGAATTAAAAATTTCATCTATTACTAAATCTAAATCTAAAATTTATTTAGGTAAAACTTTTGATTCAAATGGAGAAAGTTATTCGCTTACAATTGACAAATATGATGTTAATATTATTTCAAATTCATATAAAGGACAATTCTATGGAATCCAAACGTTCTTACAGTTAATTCCATCAGAAAAAAAAGAATCTATAAATTTATCTTGTCTAAATATTTCCGACCAACCTAAATACGCTTGGCGCGGCATGCATCTCGATTGCTCACGCCATTTCTTTCCTAAAGATTTCGTGAAAAAATATATTGATTATTTAGCGATGTATAAATTCAATACGTTTCATTGGCACTTAACCGACGACCAAGGTTGGCGAATCGAAATTAAAAAATATCCTAAACTTACAGAAGTTGGCGCTTGGCGAAATGGTTCTATGATTGGTCGTTATGATGATAAAAAATTTGATGACAAACGCTATGGTGGATTTTACACACAAGAAGAAATTAAAGAAATTATTGCTTACGCTACTGAACGTTACATTACGATTGTTCCCGAAATCGAAATGCCTGGTCATGCCATAGCAGCTTTAGCAGCCTATCCCGAACATTCTTGCACAGGCGGACCGTTTGAAGTAGGTAAAATTTGGGGAGTTTATGACGATGTTTTTTGTCCGAAAGACGAAACATTTACTTTTTTAGAAAATATTTTAACAGAAGTTATCGATTTATTTCCATCCGAATACATTCACATTGGTGGCGATGAATGTCCGAAAACACGATGGAAGGTATGTCCGCATTGTCAAAAAAGAATGAAGGATGAAAACTTAAAAGATGAATATGAATTGCAAAGTTATTTCATTCAAAGAATTGAAAAATTTGTAAATAGTAAAGGAAGAAAAATTATTGGATGGGATGAAATTTTAGAAGGCGGTTTAGCTCCAAACGCAGCTGTTATGAGCTGGCGAGGCACAGAAGGCGGAATTGCAGCAGCCAAACAAAAACATTTTGTAGTCATGTCGCCAGGTTCGCATTGTTATTTTGACCATTATCAAGTAGCCGATCCAAAAAACGAACCTATTGCTATTGGCGGTTTTACCTCTGTAGAAAAAGTATATTCCTTCAATCCAACTCCAAAAGAATTATCTCCAGAAGAAGCCAAATATATTCTCGGCGCGCAAGCCAATGTTTGGTCGGAATATATTCTTTCACCAGAACATGTTGAATACATGATTTTTCCAAGAATGGTGGCGCTTTCAGAAGTACTTTGGGGCACTTCTAACTCAGAAAATTATCTAGATTTCAAGAACAGATTGGTGCAACATTTCAAAATCTATGACAAAAAAGGAATCAATTACAGTAAAGCTATTTTAAAATAAAAGACATGTCAAATCGTAGAAATTTTATAAAAACAGCAGCAATTGGTTCAGTAGCTATTGCTTTAAATTCTTTTAAATCGAAAGAGGAAAAAGAAGAAGAAATTACAATCACAGACAAAAAAGTTAATAAGCCAATTGTACTTTCCACTTGGAATTTCGGAGTTCAAGCCAATGCAGCAGCTTGGGAAGTTCTGAAAAATAACGGTCGAGCTTTAGACGCTGTAGAAGCTGGTGTTAAAATTCCAGAAGGCGATCCAAAAGAACGAAGCGTCGGCTACGGCGGAAGACCAGACCGTGATGGAAAAGTTACATTAGATGCTTGTATTATGGATGAGTTTTCTAATATTGGTTCGGTGGCGTGTTTACAACATATTAAACATCCTATATCTGTGGCACGGGCTGTTATGGAAAAAACACCACACGTAATGTTAGTTGGGGATGGCGCCTTACAATTCGCCCTTTCTCAAGGTTTTCAAAAAGAAAATTTACTAGTAGAAGATTCAGAAAAAGAATGGAAAGAATGGTTAAAAACTAGTAAATACAAACCAATTGCCAACATCGAAAATCATGATACGATTGGAATGATTGCTTTAGACGCTCATGGAAATTTATCTGGTGCTT
>MGWJ01000089.1:12198-20827 GCA_001800945.1 Flavobacteria bacterium RIFCSPLOWO2_12_FULL_31_7 | reverse complement strand
TAACAATTCTGGTACTGCTATCGGAGAAAGAAATAAAGATTATAATGTAACGCAAATTTATAAAGGTTCATTAGATCAATCAGTTGCTAATAACAAAATGTTAGGTGGTTTGCAAGATAATGGTTCGCAATTGGTTTCAAATCCTGCCGCAACTGGTGCTGGATTAGAAGTTTATGGTGGAGATGGATGTTGGGAATTTATTGATAAACAACAACAATATATGGTGGTTTCTTATGTGTACAATACTTATATCTATAGTACTTATGCAGGTGTAGCAACGGCTTATATCGCAAATGATAATGGAGGAAGTGCTGGAGATTTTGTGAACCAATGTGGTTTAGATAGTAATGCTAATATTTTGTATGCCAATGGAACTGCTGGTACAACTTATAGAATATATAGATATACAATTAATCCTTCTACAGGAGCTACAACTACTACTACGTTAACGAATGCTGCAGTAAATGCTATTCCTACTTATTTTGAACCTTCTCCTTATGCGGCCAATACTATTATGGTAGGGCTTTCAACAGGAAGGTTAATTAGAATGACTAATGCAAATGCTGCTCCAACATATACTACTTTAACAACTCCTTTTACAGGTGCAATTTCTGATATTAAATTTGGAAATTCTGCTAATGACTTATTTGTCACTATTCATAATTATGGGGTAACGAGTGTTTGGTATTCTTCTGATGCTGGTGCGAATTGGTCTAACAAAGAAGGTAATCTTCCTAATATTCCAGTGAAATGTATTCTTCAAAATCCAAATGCTACGAATGAAGTGATAATTGGTACGGAATTAGGAGTTTGGTACACTGTTGATTTTAATGTGGCAAGCCCAAACTGGAGAAGATCAAATACAGGAATGAAAGATTGTAAAGTAATGTCATTGGATTATAGAAGCGCCGACAATACAATTCTTGCTGCTACTTTTGGTAGAGGAATGTGGACTGGGCAATTTTGGCAATGTGGAGCAACAACAAAAACATGGAACGGAACGTCTTGGTCTCCTGCTGGAACGCCAACAAAACGTGATGCTGTAATTTTTGATGGGAATTATACGTCTACAGCTAGTTTAGACGCTTGTTCAGTTACTGTAAATACAGGTGCTGCTGTAACTTTTGTTTCTGGACATTCATTAAGAGTTGGTGAAAATATTACCGTAAACGGAACAGGTTCTTTAACTATTGAAAATGGAGCGGCTTTAGTTCAATACACTAAACATGCTGTGAATACAGGTAATGTTATTGTAAAAAGAAATTCAACTAATATGATTCATAACGATTATACGGCATGGTCATCACCAGTAGCAAATCAGAATTTATTAGCATTTTCGCCAAATACATTAACCAATCGTTTTTATCAATATCTATTTACAGGTACCACCACGCCAACAGCTTATCAATCGGTTGTGCCTTCCACCAATACTTTTACTTTGGCTAAAGGATATATGATTCGTGTAGATAACAACTGGACTTTAACACCCGCACCTTTTAATGGACAATTTGTTGGAGTACCTAACAATGGAAGTATTACTTATGCGGTTGGTCAAGGTTATAATTTATTAGGAAATCCGTATGCTTCGCCAATTAGTGCTTACCGATTTTTAATTACAAACCCTAAGGTAAATGCACTTTATTATTGGACGCACACGGTAGCTGCAGTGGCAGGAGTTTTCCCGCAAAATAATTATGCTTCTTATACTACTTTAGGAGGAACGGCGGCTGCTGCTGGTGGTGCCATTCCAAATGATAAAATTAATGTAGGTCAAGGTTTCTTTATTCAAGTGGCGACAGCTTATACCGTTTCTTTCGAAAATGAGTTAAGAGAAGATGCGGCAACAACATCACAATTTTTTAGATCTTCTGAAGCAAGTGTGGCAAGTCATGAATCGGAAAAACACAGAATTTGGTTAAACTTAAATGATAGTAAAAAAAGCTACAATCAAATATTAGTAGGGTATGTAAACAATGCTACAGACGGAATTGATTCTAAAGTAGATGGTAAAATGTTGGATGTTTCAAAAACAGTACTTTATAATTTGGTTGAGAATGCCGAATATGTAATTCAAGGAAAAGGATTGCCTTTCTCTGATGAAGATGTAGTAAAACTAGGTTTAAAAGTAATTGAAGCAAGTAATTTCGAAATCAATATCGAACAAGTAGATGGTTTATTTGCTAATCAAGATGTGTTTTTGAAAGATACATATACAAATGCGATTCACAACTTAAAAGAAGGTTCGTATTATTTTATTTCTCAAGCAGGAACTTTTAATGATAGATTTGAATTAATCTTCAAAAAACCAACTAAAGAAGAAGCTCCTTCTTTAAATTCAGTTGAGGTGTTGGCTAAGAACAACGAATTAACCATTCAATCTTATCAATCTGCGATAACAAATATTGAAGTGTATGATGTTTTAGGAAAAGTGATTTTTGTGAAAAACGAAATCAACCAAAAGCAATTTTATACGAATCAAATTATGGCTTCCAAACAAGCTTTAATTGTGAAAATACAATTAGAAAACGGAGAGGTTGTAACAAAGAAAATAATATTGTAATACCCTATTTTTAAAGTGAAAAAGCCTGTAATTTAACGTTACAGGCTTTTTGTTTTAAAATCTGAATTTGTTTTCAGATTGAAAAAATGTATTCTATTTATTGATTTTGATGTAATTCTGTAAAGTATTTGTAGAACAACGGAATCGTTTCAATACCTTTCATGTAATTGAAAATACCATAATGTTCATTTGGTGAATGAATCGCATCACTATCTAATCCAAATCCCATCATAATTGTTTTGCTTTTTAATTCTTTTTCAAATAAAGCTACAATCGGAATACTTCCTCCAGAACGAACTGGAATAGGCGTTTTTCCAAATGCATCTGAATACGCTTTTGAAGCTGCTTGATAACCAATACTGTCAATTGGAGTTACATAACCTTGTCCGCCATGATGAGGTGTCACTTTTACTTTTACTGCTTTTGGAGCAATACTTTCAAAATGTTTTTGAAATAATTCTGTGATGTTTTCCCAATCTTGGTTCGGAACTAATCGCATTGAAATTTTCGCATAAGCTTTACTTGCAATTACTGTTTTCGCACCTTCACCTGTGTAACCACCCCAAATTCCGTTTACGTCTAAAGTGGGACGGATTGAATTTCTTTCGTTAGTAGTGTAACCTGTTTCTCCATATTCTTCAGCAATATCTAACGCTTTGTTGTAATCTGTTTGACTGAATGGTCTTTTTGCCATTTCGGCTCTTTCTTCTAACGATAGCTCTTCTACACCATCATAGAAACCTGGAATGGTAATATGATTATTTTCATCGTGTAACGAAGCAATCATTTTTGTCAAAACATTGATTGGATTCGCCACAGCACCACCATATAAACCTGAGTGTAAATCTCTATTCGGACCCGTAACTTCTACTTCTACATAACTTAAGCCACGTAAACCAGTAGTAATTGATGGTTGTGTGTTCGAAATCATGCCCGTATCAGAAATTAAAATCACATCACAAGCTAATTTTTCTTTATTGCGTTCTA
Organism: Flavobacteria bacterium RIFCSPLOWO2_12_FULL_31_7; assembly: GCA_001800945.1. Classification (GTDB taxonomy): domain Bacteria; phylum Bacteroidota; class Bacteroidia; order Flavobacteriales; family Flavobacteriaceae; genus Flavobacterium. The sequence continues at coordinate 17,280 of MGWJ01000089.1, read as the reverse complement.
CAAACCAACCTAAACTTTTTGAACCAACTTCTTCTTCACCTTCAATCATGAATTTCACGTTACAAGGTAAATTGTTGTTAGCAATCATGTACTCGAAAGCTTTTACGTGCATATACATCTGACCTTTATCGTCACAAGCGCCACGAGCAAAAATGGCACCTTCAGGATGCATTTCTGTAGTTTTGATAACTGGTTCAAAAGGAGGAGAATCCCATAATTCAATTGGATCGGCTGGTTGTACATCATAATGTCCGTAAACCAAAACCGTTGGTAAATTCGGATCAATTATTTTATGTCCGTAAACGATTGGATAACCAGGTGTTTCACACATTTCTACCACATCGCAACCCGCTTTTTCCAAACTTGCTTTTACGGCTTCAGCTGTGTTAATGACATCTTGAGCATAAGCACTATCTGCACTAACAGAAGGCATTTTTAGTAATTCAATTAATTCTTTAATGAAGCGTTCTTTATTTTCCTGAACGTATTGTTTTATATTTTCCATGTTGTTTTTTATAATGTTCAAATATACGAAATGAATTTTAATGGGGAAAGGTAAAAGGTAAAGGGTGTAAGGTTGAGCAACACAGATTTATTTAATTTCTACAATCTGTGTTCCTGAAAAACAAGTAAAAACACTATTAAAACGCTGATTTAAAAATAATTGAACATTGAACATTGAAAATTGAGAATTATTATTATCTTTGCACCCTTAATTAACCGAGGTCGAGTACCTCAAAATTTAATCCACAAGATTATGCCAGTAAAAATTAGATTACAAAGACATGGTAAAAAAGGGAAACCTTTTTTCTGGATCGTAGCTGCTGATGCACGCTCAAAAAGAGATGGTAAATTCCTAGAAAAAATTGGAACTTATAATCCAAACACTAACCCTGCAACTATTGATTTAAACATTGATAGTGCTGTTCAATGGTTACACAATGGTGCACAACCAACTGACACGGCTAAAGCAATTTTATCTTATAAAGGTGCTTTATTAAAACACCATTTAGATGGTGGTATCAGAAAAGGTGCGTTAACTCAAGAACAAGCAGATGCTAAATTAGCAGCTTGGTTAGAAGCAAAAGCTGGAAAAGTTGATGCTAAAAAAGCAGGTTTAAGCAAAGCTGATGCTGATGCTAAAGCTAAAGCGTTAAAAGCTGAAAAAGAAGCTAACGAGAAAAGAATCGCTGCTCAAGCTGAAGCTGCAAAAGTAGAAGAAGAAGCTGCAACTGAAGAAGTTGTTGAAGCTACTGAAGAAACTACTGAAGCTCCTGCTGCAGAAGAAACAAACGAAGAAACAGAAGCTTAATATAGTGCGATTATGCGTAAAGACGAGTGTTTCTATTTAGGCAAAATCGCTAAAAAATTTAGTTTCAAGGGTGAAGTCCTTATCTTTTTAGATACGGATGAACCTGAACTTTATCAAAATTTGGAATCAGTTTTTATTGAATACAATAAAAATCTGGTTCCATTTTTTATTGAAAAATCCGCCATTCATAAAGATAAATTTTTAAGAGTCAAATTTGAAGATGTTGATACCGAGCTAGATGCGGACAACATGAAAAACTTAGATGTTTATTTACCACTTACCATGTTACCCAAATTAGAAGGTAATAAATTTTACTTTCACGAAATTATTGGCTTTAAAGTTACCGATCAACGTTTAGGTGATATCGGAACGGTTCATGCTATTTTGGATAATGCCGCGCAACCTATTTTTGAAATTTTTAAAGGTCAAAAGCAAGTTTTAGTTCCGATGATTGATTCTTTTATTATTGAAGTCAATAGAGAAAATAAAGAATTAGTTTTAAATACGCCAGTTGGGTTAGTGGATTTGTATTTGGAGTAAATTCCAATTTTGTCACACTGAGCGGAGTCGAAGTGTCGTTAATTATTATTCATAATTCATTTATGACTTTCAAATTCAAACAATTTTCTATTCAACAGGAAAAATCTGCCATGAAAGTGGGAACAGATGGTGTTTTGTTAGGCGCTTGGACACCCTTAATCAACAATCCTTACAACATTTTAGATATCGGCGCTGGAACGGGCTTAATTTCGCTTATGCTGGCACAAAGAAGTCATGCCGAACAAATTGATGCGATTGAAATTGAAGAAAACGCCTACGAAGAATGTGTAGATAATTTTGAAAACTCACCTTGGGGCGACAGATTGTTTTGTTATCACGCAGGTTTAGATGAATTTGTAGAAGAATTACAAGAAATTGACGAAGCAACCAACGAGTTTGAAATGATAGAGCAATATGACATAATTGTTTCTAACCCGCCATTTTATTCTGAAGATTTTAAAACACCAGATGAAGCTCGAGATTTAGCTCGTTTTGCAGATGCGCTTCCTTTTGAAGATTTAGTAGAAGCAGCTTATTTGTTATTGTCTGAAAACGGCATCTTTTCTGTAATTATTCCTTATTCTGCAGAAGAAAATTTCATCGCTTTAGCGAAACAATCTTTATTATTTCCTTTAAAAATTACCCGTGTAAAAGGCACACCAACTTCGGAAATTAAAAGAAGTTTATTAGCTTTTACTCGAATGGAACAAACACCTATTATTGATGAATTAGTGATTGAAACCGCACGTCATCAATATACTTCAGAATATACTAAATTGACAAAAGAGTTTTATTTGAAGATGTAGCTGTTTTAATTACTCCACTTGATACATACTTCTAAATTGATAAAATATTCTTTCAATTAGTCGTAAATCTTCTGTGATAATAGCTGCTGAACCACGCATTTCTTGCTGAAATTGGATTTTCTTTTTGTACGAAGTTTCTAATCCATTTGGTAAAGTAATATCTATAAGTAAATTCCCGTCTTTATCTGGAGTTAACGATATTCTTTTTACTTTTCCTTTTACAATTCCGAATTCTCTATCAGGATAGTTTGCTAAACGAATATTTACACGTTGGTTTTCTTTAATTTTTCCAGAGTTTAAGGCTGCTGCTTTTAATTTTCCTACGAAGCCATTTTGGTTGGTTGGAATAATCGCAAACATATTTTCTCCGGCCGTAATGTTTTGGTTCACCGACCAAATTTGCAAAAACGAAACAATCCCTTCATCTGAAGAACGGAAAACATAGTTTAATTCCCAATCTTTAATGGCTTTTTTCAGTTGGTAAAAAGCTTGTAATACATTGGTTTCTAAATTGGTGTTTTCTTTGTTTTCGTTAATTTGTGTGGTTTGATGGTTTCTTTTTAAATCGTTTATCGATGATTTAGTTTGAGAAATTGAACTCAATAAATTTTTGTAATTTTTCTCAGCTTGTAAATATTGTAAACGTTGTTTTTCGATTTCTTGTGCCGAAATAACTCCTTTTTTAAACAAGGTTTCTTGTCGGTTGATATCATTTTTCTGAAGTTCTAATTCTTTTTGAGTGATTGTTTTTTGAGATAGTAATAAATCTAATCTTTCCGAAAGTTGATTTTTTTCAAAACCTTGTGCGCTAGTTTCTACATCAAAAGGTTTTAATTTTTTGTTTAAATGATTGGCAATATATTGTTTTTGAAACATCGCAAAACTGGCTTCGATTTCGCCAAGTTGAGCAGATGCAAATTTTTCGAATGGGAATTCGCTTTTACTTAAATTGATGTTTTCAATAGTTGCTTTTAACAAAAATACATCTTTATAATTTGCCGAATTTTCAATCACCGCTAGTGGTGTATTCGCTTTAACGTTGGCCTGGTCTTCAATTAAAATGGCTTGAATTTTCCCATTTACTTTCGCTACTAACTTTTCTGGTGGCGTATTAGTTGTGATGATAATTTCACTACTCACTACATCTGGATATCTGATAAACCAAGACATGAATAACAGCAATAAAATAATTCCGAAAATTAGAAAGGTGCCCCAACGAATCATCCAATTGGGAACTTTGGTAAGTATATCTTGAACTTCTTCGCTGCGTAGTTCGAAGTCGGTGTTTTTGTTTTCTGACATATACATTTTTTTAATTTCCTAACTGCAATTGATTTCGAACCAAATTATAATAATTTCCTTTTTTCGCCACTAAGGTTTCGTGGTTTCCAATTTCTATTATTTTTCCTTTTTCTAATACTACAATTTGATCGGCATTCATAACTGTGCTTAAGCGGTGCGCGATTACCACAACGGTTTTGTCTTTGAAAAAGATATCTAGTTTTTCCATGATTTCTTTTTCGTTATTTGCGTCTAATGCAGAAGTTGCTTCGTCAAAAAATAACATTTCTGGATTCTTATAAACGGCTCTAGCAATTAATAAACGTTGTTTTTGACCAGTACTCATTCCTATACCTTCTGAGCCAATTTTGGTGTTGTAACCCAAAGGTAAACCAGAAATGTATTCTTTAATATTTGCCACATCAGCCGCATAAACCAAACGTTCTTTATCGATAATATCTACTCCAATAGCAATGTTGTTAGCTATCGTATCGTTAAAAATAAAACCTTCTTGCATTACGGCACCAATGTTGTTTCGCCACGCTTTTTGAGAAATGTTTTTTAGTTGAGCATTTCCAATCGAAATTTCACAACTTTCCGGTTCATAAAACTTTAAAAGTAATTTCATTAAAGTAGTTTTTCCACTTCCACTAGTTCCTACAATGGCTGTGATTTTATTGGCAGGAATAGTTAAATTTAAATTGTTTAAAACAGAAATATCCGAACCTAAATAGCGAAAAGATACATCTTTAATATTTATATCTTCATTATTTGGTATCGTATTGGTTTGAAATGCTTCTTGTTGAATTTCGTCTTCTTTTTCGTGAATTTCTGATAAACGCGCTAAGGAAATTTTCGCATCTTGCAATTCTCTGACAAAGCCTATTAATTGAGAAATCGGACCATTTAAACTTCCTACAATAGAACTAATGGCCAACATCATTCCTAAAGTAATTGTACCATCAATAACCAGTTTGGCAGATAATATAAGAATAAAAATGTTTTTTAGTTCATTGATAATAGAGGAACCAGAAGTTTGAGTTTGTTCTAAAATTAAACCTTTTGTAGAAACGCGGAATAACCTGGCTTGCACATATTCCCAACCCCAACGTTTTTGTTTTTCAGCATTGTGCAGTTTAATTT
>MGWJ01000089.1:0-12178 GCA_001800945.1 Flavobacteria bacterium RIFCSPLOWO2_12_FULL_31_7 | reverse complement strand
TTTGTTTTTCAGCATTGTGCAGTTTAATTTCTTGCATGCCGTTTATGAGTTCAATGACTTTACTTTGTTCCTGAGAAACTTCTGAGAAACGTTTATAATCTAATGCTTCTCTACGTTTTAAAAAAAGTGTAATCCATCCAAAATATAGAATACTTCCAGCGAAGAAAACGAAAAATATCATTAAATTATAATAAGCCAAAACACCACCCATCACAATCATATTAAAAACAGAAAAGATAACATTTAAGGAAGAAGTAGTTAGAATTCTTTCAATACGATGGTGGTCGTTGATACGTTGCATGATATCGCCAGTCATACGAACATCGAAAAAAGATATAGGTAAATTCATTAATTTGATAAAGAAATCGGAAATTAATGAAATGTTGATTCTAGTGGAAAGGTGAAGCATTATCCAGCCTCGAATTAATTCTAAGCCCATTTTTCCTGCAAAAAGGAAAAGCTGTGCGAATAAAATTAGATACACAAAGCTCATGTCTTGGTTTTGAATACCAACATCTACAATACTTTGTGTTAAAAAAGGAAAAATTAATTGTAAAATACTTCCTGCCAAAAGATTGACAATTAATTGTATTAAAAACGATTTGTATTTCAGTACATAACGTGACAATAAGCCAAAGCCTAAAGTTTTTTTCTTACCATCTTTATCTGTTGTGTCGCTTTCTAAATCGTAAAAATTGGGTGTAGGTTCTAATAATAAAGCTACACCTTCTTGAGTTAAATTGTCTGCATTGTTTCCAATCCAAAATTTTATAAAATCGGTTTGATTGTATTCTATTAGTCCAAAACCTGGATCTGAAATCAAATAATTCCCTTTTTTGATGTTATAAAGTACCACATAATGTTCTTTATTCCAATGTAAGATACAAGGTAAAGGCGCTTCGTTTAAACGTTCTAAGTTTAGTTTTACACCTAATGTTCGGAAACCTATTTTTTCAGCGGCATCGGAAAGAAATAACAAATTACTTCCTTCTCTGGTTGTTTCACTAAAATCTCTTAATTGTTGAATGTTGATGATTTTGCCATAATGTTTCCCTACTATTTTTAAACAGGTTGGTCCACAATCTTTCGCATCGGCTTGTATGTAATTAGGGAATTTTTTCAATTTTTTCAATTTTGGGTCAATTATAGCTAAAAAACTCTCTAAAAACTAATCTTTAGAGAGTTAAAAAGTATTAATCACTAATGATTTATTATTTTTTAATACACTGACATAGTGCAACTATAGGTAAATCTGGAGATTGAATGTAACATCCTTGATTTACTGGACAACCTGCATTTCCTGTATTAGTGCAATCAATGTTGCTGTCAACACATGAGCCAGGATTTGGTCTTCCTGCGAAAATATTTTTTTGGTCATTTTTGCTCAATTGTTGAGCGCCGTTTAGTTTTAAAATGTTTTTTAACATGATTTACTTGTTTAAAGGTTTATGATTTTAAGTTGTTTTTTGGGGAATTATCTATTCACACAAAATACATTATAATCAATTAATTCTTGACAATCTAGGTTTCCTTCTGGACAAATAGGTGGTTCTGGCGGGCAAATTGCTTTGATTGGACCACTTCCTTTTATTGATTTTTGCTCATTTTTAGATAATTGATGAGCGCCATCTAATTTTAAAATGTTTTTTAACATGACTTATATTTTTTCAATTAATAAATTATATAGAAAATTAGAGAGGAAATTACATTCCTCTCTAATCATAATAATTAGTCAGCTAATAATTCTAACATACATGTTCCATTTACACATCTGTAAATAGTTCCAGCAGGTGGAACTGCCGTACATTGATAGTCAAATTTGCAAGGAACTGGTCTTCCTCCATTAATTTCTTTTTGTTCGTTTTTGCTCAATTGTTGAGCACCGTCTAATTTTAAGATTTTTTTTAACATAATTTAGTATTTTTTTGGTTGATTTTCTCAAGCATTTAAAGTCAATTGAGAGTTTGACTGTTCTCGGCCAAGAATATTTTTATGCTGTTTCCAGTTGGTTTAGTAGTTCCATTTCTTCTGAAAAATTATTTAAGAAGTATTTTAATTCTTTTATTTCATATCCATCAGGGAATAAATTTCCGTTGATTATTTTTACTGGCGTATAGTTGAATTCATTTTTTAAACACCAATAATATTGGTTTTGTAACTCCTTATTAATTAATAAATGTGGTGATTCAACGCTCCATTTTCTTTTCCAATTATCTAAATTCAATCGGTTAATATGCCAATCTACAAGTGCTTCTTTCGCTTTTTGAGGATCTTGTTCCTTTAATGCTAAAAGATTTTCTACTACTACTTTGTACATATTGGCTTCATTACTAGGATTGATATTAAAAAGAATGTTTAAATGTATTTTTTCAGAATAATTTTGATATAGCTCATAAGCTTCTTCAAATGTGGTATGGCAATGTCCGCAACTCGGACTTAAGATAAGTGTGATTTGTGTTGCGGCCTCACTGCTACCAAAAGTAATTCCGTTTAATTTTTCAAAATCATCATATTCCTCAATAGTATTTGACAGAAATTGGAATAAATTAAAATTTCTTTTAAATCTCATCAATTCATTTGCTTCTTTTTCGAACCTGATTTTATTTTCTAAAATAGGTTTCACCAAAAACCATATAGTAGATAATAGGATTGCAGAAAAAACAAAGGAATAGAAATCGGTTACAGCAAAACTATATGCAGTTGTGTTACCCAAAGTAAAAAAGACACTTTGAAGTATAATTACAAATGAAACCGCTAAACAAAGGACACACCATTTTTTTATTTCAAATTTTTGCAACCAAACAGAATAAATAATTGCTGGAATTGCCACTAAACTTAACAGTCCAACTATTTTGATTGAAAATTCGGGTTGTGTTAAAATGGATAATGTACTTATTCCAAAAAACAATAAGGTTAAATCTGAAAAATCAATCCATTTGTTTATTTCACTTTTTTTAGATTTAATTACAGAATTACATGAAGTATTTGGGTTAATGCTGCAAAATTTAGAGGTTATTTCGTTTTTAACTCCAAATTTTTCTTGGACAATGAACACACTTAAAAGGAGCCCAATAGTTGAAGTTGTAAGTAATAAAATTGAATTTAAACTGAAAGTATTAAACGCAGCAGACAAACCAACTATTCCTGTAAAAGCTAAAATAGTTACTAGCCATTTTTTATTTGATTTTTCTTTTTTTAGTGTTGGAATTATGTTTGGCTCAATAGCAATTATTACTTCGTTCCAATCCGCAAGAAATTCTGTAAAAGATAGTTTTTTCGATTTCAATTCTTCTGATTGAACAGTTATAGTTGAGGTTGTTTTGTTTACCAATACAATTTCACTTTTATATATGGCCAAAAAATTATCAGGCAAATCTAGAAATTGTTCTTTTGGAACTTTTAAAGCAATGTTTTCTATTGAAAGCGCATTTAAAGAATCTGTAATTGCAAAAAGACTTGGGAAATTAGGATGAGATAAAAATAAATCTTCAAATGATTCTTTTTGGTTGCCGTAACCATTATGATTTAAGTATATATTTAGAAGATTAACCATAGTATTGTTTTTAAATTACTGTTAAAAAGTATTCATAAACAATATTTACTTTTCTGTGTGTTTAGATCATGTAAACGTCGATAAAAATTATTCTTCTATTGTTTTATGAATTAAACAATAATACAAAATGGTTTTTAAAAAAAATTACGGGAAAACCGCAAAATTATATTTATTTTTATATGCTAACTCCTTTAAAACCAGACACTACTGTTTTTATGTTAGATTTTCTCTTCTCAATAGCACTTAAAGACAAGGGTAAGTGGTTGATTAGTTCTTTGGTTTTAACGCCTTTATTTGTAAGCGATAAAATCTGAAAATCATAAGCATCAAGTTTAATCTTGGATTGTTTAGTCCATTTGTAAATGTCAAACATTTCCTTACTATAAAAAGGTTCGTCACCCTCTAAGGAGTTTAAAAGAGAAGAAAAAGTTGAAGTGTCTACGTCGTTTTTAGAAATAAAAACTTCGGGTTTAATTAGGTGTATGGCTTTTAACAACACATGAAATTCTGAATGCATTGTAATGAAAACTATTTTTGCCAATGGATGTTTTGATTTGAAATAAAGTGCTAAATCAATTCCGTCTTCCATACTAACCATTCCTTTTTTGGGCATACTAATATCAAAAAAAGCTATATCTATTTTTGGTTCTTCATTGATTATAGCTATAGCATTTTCTATAGATGTTGCACCCAGAAAATTATTAATCTTTGATGGCTTAGCGTTTTTGAGCATAGTCACGTAGGTGTCCACAATAAAAGGATGGTCATCAACTAGTAATATATTTTTCATTAAATGCTTTTTTGAAAATAGGATAACGGCAACTTCACAAAATTCGTATAAAAAAATGGGATAATATTATTTACAAGAAAATTTCACACAAAAATACATATTTAACTTTTGTTCTTTAATAAAACTAACAAATCAATTTACATTTGTTAAAAAATAATTACTTTTGCAATTCAAATTGAATTTTAACTTTTAATATAGATTGTTTCGTTTCATTTCGAAGCTTTCGTAATAACAATACACATATGAAACCAGATTTATTTCAATCGCCAGACTATTATTTGTTAGACGATTTACTTTCAGAAGAGCACAAATTAGTACGTGATGCGGCAAGAGCATGGGTAAAAAAAGAAGTTTCTCCAATTATTGAAGATTTTGCGCAACGTGCGGAATTTCCAAAACAAATTGTAAAAGGTTTAGGAGAAATTGGTGGTTTTGGACCTTATATTCCTGTTGAATACGGTGGTGCTGGTTTAGATCAAATTTCTTACGGATTAATTATGCAAGAAATTGAAAGAGGTGATTCTGGTGTGCGTTCCACTTCTTCTGTTCAATCTTCATTAGTGATGTATCCAATTTGGAAATATGGTAATGAAGAACAAAGAATGAAATATTTACCAAAATTAGCAACCGGAGAATGGATTGGTTGTTTCGGTTTAACTGAACCAGACCACGGATCAAATCCTGGTGGAATGACAACTAATTTTAAAGATATGGGTGATCATTATCTTTTAAATGGAGCAAAAATGTGGATTTCAAATGCGCCATTCGCAGATATCGCTGTAGTTTGGGCTAAAAATGAAGAAGGAAGAATTCACGGTTTAATCGTAGAAAGAGGAATGGAAGGTTTCTCAACTCCAGAAACTCACAATAAATGGTCATTACGTGCTTCGGCAACAGGTGAACTTATTTTTGATAATGTAAAAGTACCAAAAGAAAATTTATTACCAAACAAATCTGGTTTAGGTGCGCCGCTTGGATGTTTAGATTCAGCGCGTTACGGAATTGCTTGGGGTGCAATCGGAGCCGCAATGGATTGTTACGATACTGCTTTAAGATATTCAAAAGAAAGAATTCAATTTGATAAACCAATTGGTGCTACACAATTACAACAAAAGAAATTGGCTGAAATGATTACTGAAATCACAAAAGCGCAATTATTAACTTGGAGACTTGGAGTATTAAGAAATGAAGGTAGAGCAACTTCAGCACAAATTTCTATGGCGAAGAGAAACAATGTTGATATGGCTTTAACAATTGCACGTGATGCACGTCAAATGTTAGGTGGAATGGGAATTACTGGTGAATATTCTATCATGCGTCATATGATGAATTTAGAATCAGTAGTGACTTATGAAGGAACGCACGACATTCACTTATTAATTACAGGAATGGATGTTACTGGTTTTCCAGCATTTAAATAATATCAGAATAGATAAAATTGATAAAAAATGCTTCTCTTTTTTGAGAAGCATTTTTTATTTTTGTTAAACTTTATCACTCAAAATTACGTAAGTAAGAGTAGTGCAATTAATTTGAAAAACCATGAATACTGTAGAAGTAAAAAATAGCATAGCAAATATCAAAGAAGAATTGTTAAACCATTCACTTTATAAAAATGTCACTTCAATTGAAGAGTTACACGTTTTTTTAGAGTACCATATTTTTGCCGTTTGGGATTTTATGTCGTTGTTAAAAGGATTGCAAATTCATTTAACGTCGGTTTCAATTCCATGGAAACCAATTGGAAACCCGGAAATTAGATATTTAATTAATGAAATTGTTGTTGCCGAAGAAACAGATATCGCTTTAGATGGAAGTCGTCAAAGTCATTTTGAAATGTATATCGATGCGATGAACGAATGCGGTGCGACTACAAAACATATTTTCGACTTTTTAGATAATGTAGAAAAAACCAAAAACATTTTTGTTTCGATTAAAGGTTCGAATCTTCCTGAAGAAGTCAAAGCGTTTTTAAATTATACTTTTACGATTGTGGAAGAAGGTGAACCACATAAAATTGCTTCTGCTTTTACTTTTGGTAGAGAAGATTTAATTCCGAATATGTTTACCGAAATTTTAAGAAGTTTCCAAGTGAACTTTCCAGATGTAAATTTATCTAAACTGATTTATTATTTTGAAAGACATATCGAATTAGATGCCGATGAACACGGACCAATGGCCATGAAAATGATTGATGAATTATGTGGCGATTGTCCGAAAAAATGGGCAGAAGTGAAACAAGTAGCCCACGATTCTTTACAAATGAGAATTCAATTGTGGAATGCGATTGATAAAGTCATCACGAAACAATTAGTATAATAAAAAAAGCGACCAATTTGAACATGCCCCAAAAAGTTAGACACTATTTGGGGCATTTTTATTTATTTAGATTCTCTAAATTTTCTACTTTTGGTTTTGGAGCTAGGGCTTCTAATCGCGCTAAAACTCTTTTGTGTAGGTGTTTATGTTTTCGTACATCTCCAGCATAATATCTGTTATTCTGATGGTAGGTTGCGCTATCAATTTTGTATTTTTTATAAATATAGTCTTTTGAATCGATGTTGTTAGCTTGCAAAACTTCTGGAGAATTCGCTTTAGCTGCTTGTAAAACGGCAACATCAAACAAAATGTTTTCCATCGTTTCTTCGTCTAATAAAACTTTTGGCTCCTTTACTGGATTTTCATTACAAGCGAAAATCGCCAAAATAACACCTAAATAAATGATTTTTTTCATAACTATTCTCGGTTAAAAGTTAAGCGTTGCCCAGCAATAACATCTTTTACTTTACCGTTAGCGTATACTAATTTCCCGTTGACAAAAGTATGTGAGATACGTGATTTAAAGTTGATGCCTTCCAAAGGAGACCAACCACATTTGTATAAAATGTTTTCTTTTTTCACGTTCCAAGGCATGTGCGGATTTACAATAACTAAATCGGCAAAATAACCTTCTTTGATAAATCCACGATTTTCGATTTTGAAAATCTTAGCTGGATTGTGACACATTTTTTCTACTACTTTTTCTACTGAAATCTTACCTTTAATGTAAGCTTCCATCATTACCACTAAAGCATGTTGAACCATTGGCGCACCACTAGGGCAATTGGTATATTTGTTTTGCTTTTCTTCAAAAGTATGCGGTGCATGGTCGGTTGCAATTACGTCAATTCTATCGTCCAATAAAGCTTTCCATAAACCATCTTGGTCATTTTGTGTTTTTACGGCTGGATTCCATTTGATTAAATTTCCTCTGGTATCGTAATCTTTATCGGTAAACCATAAATGATGTACACAAACTTCTGCGGTGATTTTTTTATCTTCTAATGGAATTTTATTTGTAAACAATTCGGTTTCTTTCGCTGTAGAAACATGGAAAATATGCAAACGAGCTCCAGTTTTTTGTGCCAATTCAATTGCTTTTGATGATGATAAATAACACGCTTCTTCACTTCTAATTAAATGATGTTTATTCACTGGAATATCATCACCATATTCTGCAATGTATTTTTCTAAATTAGCTTTAATCGTAGCTTCATCTTCACAATGAACCGCGATAAGCATATTTGTAGAAGAGAATATTTTTTCAAGTGTTTCCGGATTATCAACCAACATATTACCTGTTGATGAACCTAAAAATAATTTGATTCCAGCAACGTTTTTCGGATTGGTTTTTAAAACTTCTTCCAAATTATCGTTCGTTCCACCCATCATAAACGAATAATTCGCATGTGATGTTTTAGCTGCGATTTGATATTTGTCTTCTAATAATTCTTGGGTAACTGCGTTAGGAACCGTGTTGGGTTGTTCAATAAATGAAGTAATTCCACCAGCTACGGCAGCTCTACTTTCTGAAGAAATATTGCCTTTATACGTTAAACCTGGTTCTCTAAAATGTACTTGATCATCAATTACGCCAGGCATCAAAAAACTTCCTTCGGCATCAATAATGACACAGTTTGAAGTTTTTGGGCTAATGCTTTCCGCAATCTGACTTATTATTTCATTTTCAATTAATACATCTCCTTCAAAGATGCTCCCTTCATTTACAATTCTTGCATTTTTAATTAAAAATGTGCTCATTTATAGTTTGTTAAATATTTTTCTAATTCGTAACATAATTACGCCAATTACGGCTTCGCGAATAATCGCACCACTCATTTTAGATTCACCTAAAGTTCTATCGGTAAAAATAATTGGCACTTCTTCAATTTTAAATTTGTGCACAAAAGCACGGTATTTCATCTCAATTTGGAAGGCATAGCCCACAAACTTGATTTTATCGATGTTTATTTTCTCTAAAACATTTCTTTTGTAACAAATGAATCCAGCTGTTGCATCATGAATTTGCATACCTGTAATGAACTTTACATAAACAGAAGCAAAATAAGACATCAAAACTCGGTTTAATGGCCAGTTTACTACGTTTACACCTTTAGAATATCTGGAACCAATGGCAACATCTGCACCATTTTGGCAAGCTAAATACAATTTTTCTAAATCGTTTGGATTATGAGAAAAATCGGCATCCATTTCATAAATGTATTCATAATTATGAGATAAAGCCCATTTGAAACCATGTACGTAAGCGGTACCTAATCCGGATTTTTTTGTACGAACTTCTAAAAATAATTTTCCCGCGTATTGTTGTTGCAACTCTACTACTTTTTGAGAAGTTCCGTCCGGTGAATTATCATCCACAATTAATACGTGAAAAGTGGAGGGCAATTGAAAAACGGCATGAACAATTCGTTCAATATTTTCAATTTCGTTATAGGTAGGTATAATTACTATTCCTGCTGACATGTGATTTTATTTTCGTTGCAAAATTAAGATTTTTTTAGATTTAATGTCTTAATAATATTATAATTAATTCATAGTTGTTTTTTTTGTTACTTTTGCATTATGAACATGATGCAATTATCAGAACGAGTTTTAATAAACAAAGATTGGGCCACAGTGTTATTTGTGTTAGCCATAGCTATTATTGCGCTTAATAAAACTATTTTTTCTGTACGATTTAATGAGTTTATTAAATTAGGGTATTCCGATAAATACAACAAAGTGTATAAAGACACGAATAACTTGTTGAACTGGTTTACCATTTCCATGTTTGTCATTCAGTTGATCTCTTTTTCTTTCTTTATTTTGTTGCTGTTAAGCTTTTTTAATTATACGAAAACGGATAATTATATTACCTATATTCAAATTGTTACCTTTCTTTTTGTGTTTGTTTTATCGAAATTTTTGATTGAAAAAATTGTGGGTACTGCGATAGATTCTGAAAGTGTAGTAGATCAATTTAACTTAATTAAAACAAATTATAGAGCTTTTTTAGGATTTATTTTGTTGCCGGTTAATATAGTTTTGTATTATAACGCGGTTCCAATTAAAGAAGTTTTCTATGTAATACTGGGAGTTTTCCTTCTTTATAATGTTTTTACTTATTATTTTTTAGTAAAAACTTATCAAAAGATAATACTTGGTAAATTGTTTTATTTTATTTTGTATCTTTGCACGCTTGAAATAGCACCGTATTATTTCATGTATTATTGGGTAACGAAAAATTAGGAATTTGTTAGATATGTCAAATTTGAAAGTAAAAACGATTTTGGTTTCTCAACCAGAACCGAAAGTGGAGAATTCTCCCTATTATGATCTGCAAAATAAATTTAAGGTTAAAATTGATTTTAGACCTTTTATTCATGTGGAAGGCTTTTCGGCAAAAGAAGTTAGAGTTCAGAAAATCGATTTAAATAATTTTACTGCCATTATATTTACGAGTAAAAACTCAGTAGATCATTTTTTTAGAGTAGCAGAAGAAATGAGATATAAAATTCCTGAGGATTTAAAATATTTTTGTCAATCGGAAGCTGTTGCCTTTTATTTGCAAAAATATGTAGTGTACAGAAAACGTAAAATTTATGTTGGTCAAAAAGATTTTGCTGATTTAGCACCGCTGATTAAAAAGTATAAAGACGAAAAGTTTTTATTGCCCAATACAGATCAATTGAATCATGATGTGCCTCAAACGCTAGATGGTTTAAAAGTAGATTGGAAACAAGGAATTTTCTACAGAACCGTAATGAGTGATTTAACCGATTTAAAAGATGTATATTACGATGTTTTAGCTTTTTTTAGTCCTACTGGAATCAAATCATTATTTAAAAATTTCCCTGATTTTGAGCAAAATAATACCCGTATAGCGGTATTCGGTTCAACCACTCAAAAAGAGGCTTTAGAACATGGTTTAAGAGTGGATATTATGGCGCCAGCGCCAGGAACTCCATCGATGACAGGAGCTTTAGAGAAATATGTGGCAGAAGTGAATAAAGGAAAATAAAACACAGATTATTATATACAAAAAAAGCGTTCATTTCAGAACGCTTTTTTTGTGCTTTTATATTTCTTAAACCTGCAAAAAAAACGCCTTGAAATTTCAAGACGTTGTTTTTTAAGTAGTATTTTGGTTGTTTATACTTTTACAATTTCGGACCTGCATTTACTAACGCAGCACCTTCTTCATTGTCTGTATATTGTACGAAATTCTTAATGAATCTTCCTGCTAAATCTTCTGCTTTAGTAGTCCATTCAGAAGCATCTGCGTACGTGTTTCTCGGATCCAAAATGTTTGCATCTACATTGTTTAATGATGTAGGTACTACAAAATTAAATGTTGGAACCACGGTAGTTTCAGCATTTTCGATAGAACCATCTAAAATCGCATCGATAATGGCACGCGTATCTTTGATAGAAATACGTTTTCCAGTTCCATTCCAACCTGTGTTTACCATATAAGCAGTTGCTTTATGTTCTTCCATTTTCTTTACTAATTCCTGTCCGTATTTAGTTGGGTGTAACGTTAAAAACGCTTTTCCGAAACAAGCTGAGAAAGTTGGTTCTGGTTGTGTAACTCCTCTTTCAGTACCCGCTAACTTAGCTGTAAAACCTGATAAGAAGTAATATTTAGTTTGTTCTGGAGTTAACTTAGATACTGGAGGCATTACTCCGAAAGCATCTGCAGTTAAAAAGATAACTTTGTTAGCATGACCTGCTTTAGAAATAGGTTTTACAATATTGTCAATATGATAAATTGGGTAAGAAACACGTGTGTTTTGTGTTACTGAACCGTCTTTGAAGTCAATTTTTCCATTCGCATCAACCGTAACGTTTTCTAATAAAGCATCACGACGAATAGCGTTGAAAATATCTGGTTCGTTTTCTTTGCTTAAATCGATTGTTTTAGCATAACAACCACCTTCGAAGTTGAAAACCCCGTCATTGTCCCATCCGTGCTCATCGTCTCCGATTAATTCACGTTTTGGATCAGTTGATAAAGTGGTTTTTCCTGTTCCAGATAATCCGAAGAAAACAGCAACATCGCCATCTTTTCCTTTGTTTGCAGAACAGTGCATAGAAGAAATTCCTTGTAATGGTAAGTAGTAATTCATTAAGGCGAATAACCCTTTTTTCATTTCACCACCATACCAAGTTCCGCCAATTAACTGGATTTTTTCCGTTAAGTTGAAGGCCACATATACTTCAGAATTTAAATTATGAGCAGCAAAATCTTTAAAAGTTGTTTTTGAACCATTCATAACTACGAAATCAGGCTCACCAAAATTCGCTAATTCTTCTGCAGTTGGTCTGATAAACATATTGGTTACGAAATGTGCTTGCCAAGCCACTTCCATGATGAAACGTACTTTTAAACGTGTGTTTTCGTTTGCACCACAAAAAGCATCTACAACAAATAATCTTCCACTTCCATGATGAAACGTACTTTTAAACGTGTGTTTTCGTTTGCACCACAAAAAGCATCTACAACAAATAATCTT
>MGWJ01000088.1 GCA_001800945.1 Flavobacteria bacterium RIFCSPLOWO2_12_FULL_31_7 | reverse complement strand
ATTTTCCACCAGAAGTTTTAAACATTTCTTTTTTACGATCTGTAATTTTTAAGAAACCTTCTGAGTCAATTTCCCCAATATCACCAGTATGGAAATAGCCATTTTTAATCACTTCAGCCGTTTGTGCTTCGTCTTTATAATATCCCATCATTACATTTGGACCTTTACAAAGAATTTCGCCATCTTCTGCAATTTTAACTTCCACATTATCAATTACTTTCCCAACAGTTCCAATTTTGAAACCTTTGTTTCTCATATCGTTTACTGATATTACTGGAGAAGTTTCTGTTAATCCGTAACCTTCCATAACCGGAATTCCTGCAGCAGTAAATACTTTTGTTAATCGGGTTTGTAAAGCAGCACTTCCAGAAACTAAAAGTTCTAATTCGCCACCTAAACCTTCTTGCCATTTTGAAAAGATTAATTTTCTAGCAATTCCTAGTTTGAAATTATAAAAAGCGCCATTTTCATTGTATGGTTTGTATTCCATTCCTAAATCTAAAGCCCAGAAAAATAATTTCTTTTTGATTCCTGTTAAATCAGCACCTTTGGCATAAATTTTATCGTAAACTTTTTCTAAAAGTCTTGGTACGACTGACATTACATGCGGATGTACTTCTTTCAAATTGTCTGAAATTTTCTCAATACTTTCTGCAAAATAAATTGAAATTCCGCCATATTGATACACATAAGTTAGCATTCTTTCGAAAATATGGCAAATTGGTAAGAAACTCAACGCACGAGTACTTCCTTTTCTTAAAGGCATTCTATTATCTGAACTTAATACATCAGAAACAATATTGTTATGAGAAAGCATTACGCCTTTTGGTTTTCCTGTAGTTCCAGAAGTATAAATAATTGTAGCTAAATCTGTTGGTAAAACATTGTTTTTACGTTCTTCCACAGTATTTTGGTTGGAAGTGTCAGAACCTGATTCTAAAAGATCACTCCATTTTTTACAACCAGAAATTTCATTAAACGAATAAATTTCAACTAATAAAGGAATTCTAGAGTGTACTGCTTTTAATTTATCGAACACTTCTTGATCAGAAACGAAACAATATTTAGCTTCCGAATGATTTAAAATATATTCATAATCTTCAGAAGAAATTGTTGGATAAATTGGCACGTTTTGCGCACCAGTTTGTAAAATTCCAATATCTGAAATATGCCATTCTGTTCTATTGTTAGAAGAAATGATAGCGATTTTATCGTTTTTTTGAATGCCTAAATTTAATAAAGCTCTTGACAAAGCATTGGCCTTATTTATATATTCTTGTGTTGAAGTTTTGATCCATTGACCTCCTTGTTTAGTCACCAAAGCATCAGGTAAATTATAGTGCTCTAATTGGTAATATGGGAAATCGAAAAGTCTAGTAATATTTTGCATTTGAGTTGATTTTAAACTGCAATTTATAAAAAAAATAGATATTTATAAATATTTTAACGGTAAAACTTCGAATATTGTTAATTTTGCAAGAATTAAATTTTTAAATATGAAATCTATTTTCAGATTAGATGAGTATAAGGTTCTGTTTTACAGAATTTTATTGGTTTATTTCTTCTATTTTATTGCCAGAATATTATTTTATGTTTTCAATAGCGAAATAGTTGAAGTAGATTCTATTTCCGAATTTTTGAGCATTTCATATCATGGTTTAGCTTTTGACACGACTGCGATTTTGTATATAAACGGGTTGTTTATTTTACTATCTATTTTGCCGTTTTTTATCAATACAAAACCTAAATTTCAAAAGGTTTTATTCTATTTATATTTCATTACGAATTTACTTTTTTACTCTTTTAATTTTGTTGATTTTATCTATTACAAATATAATTTTTCACGTTTAACTCTTGCTGCTTGGGATTTAGTTAAAAATGAAGAAGCAAAAGGAGGCATGTTGTTTCGTTTTTTAATTACGTATTGGCATGTTTTTTTATTGTATTTTGTGGTTTCTGCTTCTTGGATTTTTTTATATCGAAAAGTGAAAGTGAAACAAAATTTAGTTGAAAATTCAAAGCTAAAATATGTAGCAAAATCTATATTTGGAGTTTTAATTATTGCTACATTATGTATTGGTGGAATTCGTGGTGATTTCAAAAAAAGTACTAGACCAATTAATTTAGTTGATGCCAATCAACACGTAACAAAAGCACAACAAGCAGATTTGGTGCTGAATTCGCCTTTTACTTTTTTAAGAACTTTAGGTGTACAATCGTTCAAAAAAACCGATTTCAATATTCCACAAGCTGTTGTTGATACTAATTTTCAACCGATTAAATTTTACCAATCTAACAGCTCAACTTCGCCAAATATTGTTTTGATTATTACGGAAAGTATGGGAAGAGAATATATTGGCGCGTTCAATAAAAACTCGAAAATTAAAGATTATATAAGTTATACACCATTTATTGATTCTTTGGCGACTGAAAGTCTGATTTATACAAATGCTTATGCAAATGGCTACAAATCTATTCATGGTATGTCGGCAATTTTATCAGGAATTCCTTCTTTTAAAGATGCGTTTACGTCTTCGCCTTATGCGAAACAAAAAATAGAATCAATGGTTTCTTGTTTGAAAAGTAAAGGCTACGATACTTCTTTTTTTCATGGTGCTCCAAATGGTTCCATGGGCTTTTTAGGTTTTGGAAATATTTTAGGATTTGATCATTATTATGGAATGACTGAATACGGAAATGATAAAGATTTTGATGGTTCTTGGGGCATTTGGGATGAGCCTTTCATGCAGTTCATGAACCAAACAATTAGCAAAAAGAAAGCGCCTTTTTTCAGTACGATTTTTACAGTTTCTTCCCATGAACCTTATATTGTTCCAGAGGAATTCAGAAATAAAATTCCAAAAGGAACCAATCCAATGCATCAGCCAGTTGGTTATACCGATTATGCTTTTAAGAAGTTTTTCGAATCAGCTAAAAAACAACCTTGGTTTGAAAACACAATCTTTATTATTACAGCGGATCATTGTAATTTGGTGAATTATATGGAAGAGTATTACGATAAAATTACCAATCGTTTAGCAATTCCGATCTTGTTTTATTCGCCTAAATATAAATTAAAAGGCGAAAGTAATGAATTGGCACAGCATATGGATATTTTTCCTACGGTTATGGATATTATTGGTTACGACAAGCCTTTTAGAAGTTGGGGAAGGAGTTTACTTGACAAAAAACAACAAATTCAACCTTTTGTAATCAATCACAACTCTGGTTTATATAACTTTGCTAGAGGAAATTATATTTGTGCTTTTGATGGCAAAAAAGCGATTGGATTTTATGATAAAAATGATAAAAAACAATTGCACAATTTAATTGGGAAGCGAAATAAAGAAATGAATGATATGGAATTGGCTTGTAAAGCTTTCATTCAGGATTATTTTAATAGAATTATTGATAAAAAGTTAACTCATTAAGTTTTAAAATTAAGAAGAAATAATGAAAAAGAAAATAATATTAGTAGTAGTTGTTATTGCAGCTATTTTATGGGGAAAAAGTTACTTTTATGATTATAAAATCAACCATAATTTTAAAGTGATTTCTGAAGGGAAAGTCTATAAAAGTGGTGTGATTCCGCCAGATGACATTGCTGATTTTGTAAAAGAACACAATATTAAAAGTATTATAGATTTGCGATATCCAGGAACAGGTGATGATGTTAATAATCCAGAAATACCAAAAGAATTAATTGCAGAAAAAGAAGCAGCTGCTAAAATTAAAGGTCTAAATTATTTTAATATTGGTTCAGATCAAGTACCACAACCTCATAATTTAGAAGCTTTTTTTAAAGTTATGGATAATGCAGCAAATTATCCTGTTTTAATTCACTGTTTTCATGGTGTAGGTCGTGCCGAAATGTACTCAGCTATTTATCGCATCGAATATGAAAATTGGGACAAAGACGAAGCGAGAACTTCCACACGTTTTTTAACAAAATTTAGTTCTTTCGATTTAGGAAAACCAAAAGGCGATTTTTTGCATAATTATGTGAAGAGAGAGAATAGAAAATAGAGAAAAGAATATAAAAATAAAAAAAACTAGCTTAATAATTTTACTTTTTGCTTTTTTATCTTGCGATAGAAAGGAAACCAAAAAACACAGAAAGTAATTCCCAAACTCAAGTAAATCAGAAAGATACTTTAGAAGTTAAATCTGAAAGCACGGAAAATAGAGCTTACAATACAAATTGGCAAGATGATTTAATATCTTATTATGTGAGAAATTCTAAAAATGAGCTAATTGTTTCTGCATTAAAAAGTAAGGATAATCTAGATTGGTAATTTGATCAAACTATTAAAAATGATTCTACTCAATTTTATATATACAAAATTGGAGTTCATGTTACTGAAGAAGATGGAAGCAATCCTAGATTTTCTTCTTGCGGTTGGGTATATTTAGATAGCGTAAAAAGAAAACTTTACGAATACGATTTACCAAATGATACAATTGTGGAATGGAAGAAATAGTTTTTAAAACTAAACAATCCCAAATCCTAAAGCCATAGCAAACACAATAATCATAAATGCTACGATTTTCTGAATGGTGTTTATGGTTATTTTTTTGACCAATTTGTTTCCGAAATATACACCAATAAAAGCGGCAAGAGTAGCAATGCAAATTAAGTTGATGTTTAAACCGTCCTTCACTTTTGAAATGTTAGTAAAATAAACAGACATTCGACTTAAATCAATCATGCAAGCGATAATTACTCCAGTGGCAATAAAAGCTTCTTTTGATAAACCGACTTTGGTTAAAAAAGCACTTCTCAAAGCACCTTGATGTCCGGAAAGTCCACCAAAAAAGCCACTCAAAATTCCGCCAATCGCTAAATATTTCTCGGGAAATTGTAAGTTTTTTAATTTCGGAATTAATTCAAATAAAGCGAAGAAAATCAATAAAACTGCCACGATAATTTTCATCAATGTAATTTGAAAAATTTTATGGTTCAAAGTGTACTCCATTAGAATATTTGCATGTGTAATTTTATCTAAAAGAAAAGCACCAAGAAAAGAAAATAGTAAGGCAGGAAATCCAAATTGTAAAGCAATTTTCCAATTGATATGCTTTTGAACTAAGAAATATTTGAATCCATTGTTTAAAAAATGTACAATCGCGGTTAACGCAATCGCCACATCAACGGGAAAAAATAAAGCAAAAGCAGGCAATAACAACGTTCCTAAACCAAATCCAGAAAAAAAGGTTAGGGCAGAAGCAAGTAAAGCAACGATTGGGATTAGAATGTATTCCATAAAAGCGGGGAGTTTGAAGTTTGAAGCTGTAAGTGTTAAAAAAAATCTTCCAGCTTCCAGCTTCCATCTTTTTATATTCCAGAAATAATCCCGAAGAAATCGGTAGCGTTTAAAGCTGCACCACCAATTAATCCGCCATCAACATCTGGTTTAGAGAAAATTTCTTTGGCGTTGTCTGGTTTTACGCTTCCACCATATAAAATTGAAACGTTTTCAGCAATTTCATTTCCAAAAACTTCATCTACTAAATTTCTTATGAATAAATGCATTTCTTGCGCTTGTTCTGGAGAAGCCGTTTCGCCTGTTCCAATTGCCCAAACTGGTTCGTATGCTAATGCAATATTCTTCCAATTCTCTTTCGAAATGTGAAATAAGCCGTCACGTAATTGGTATTCTACTACATTAAAATGATTGTCGTTTTGTCTGTCTTTTAACTCTTCGCCAAAGCAAAAAATTACTGTCATATCATGAGTCAAAGCCGTGTCAACTTTATTCGCTAATAACGCATCGCTTTCATGAAAATAAGCTCTTCTTTCACTATGACCTAAAATTACAGTATTCACACCAACACTAGTTAACATGGATGCAGCAACTTCACCAGTAAAAGCACCACCTTCAGCTTGATGCATGTTTTGTGCAGCAATTTTAATATCCGTTCCAGTAACTAATTCCACCGCTTTGGCTAAATAAGGAAATGGCGTTGCTAAAATAACTTCAGCATTGTTATTCGGTTTGTTGTTTTTGATTTCGTTGATTAATTCTATGGCTTGCGGTAAGGTTTTATTCATTTTCCAGTTACCAGCGACGATGTTTTTTCTCATTTTTTAATTTAGTTACAACATTTTTTTTCAACACAAATTGTAAAAATTATTAAAATTTCTTCAATCTGTTTTAAAAGAATAAAAATGCTTCTTTATGTTTTTATTTAGCTTTTTCGATTGTTTCTTTTATTAGATCAAAGTCTTTTTCAATAGCTCTGAATAAAGCAATGTTTCCTTTTTTGTCCAAAACAATGAAACGTGGAATCCAATCTAATTTGATTGATTTTCCAAATTCCCCTTTCATTCCGTCTTTGATTAAAAAGTTATCACCTGAAACTTCGTGTTTTTCAATCCCTGATTTCCATGCATCGAAAGTTTTGTCGCAAGATAAATTTACAAACGCTACATCTGGATATTTTGCTTTTATTTCTTTGATTTGCGGCATAGCTTTCACACAATCTGAACACCAAGATGCCCAAACTTCAATCACCACAACTTTGCCTTCATTTTGTTTTAAGATTTCTTCAAAAGAAATATCTTTATTGTCAATTGTAGTTAATTTTGCGGTTAAACTTTCTTTTGAAAATTCGGTTTGTGCTTCACAAGAAGTTAAGCTAAGTCCTAATGCTAATGTGGCTAAGATTTTTTTCATAATTATTTTTTCTTAATTATTATTCTATTATTTATAAATTACTTTCTCTAATGCTTTACTGTTAAACGCTTTTTCTGCAATTCCATCGAAAAATTTAATGACATTCCCATTGTGTAAATATACAACTCCAGGTGTGTCTTTTCCTGAACCTAATTTGGTCCAAAACGGAATCACATCAATCACTTTATAAGGGAATTGTTTGCCTGCATATTTAAAGAAATCAGGAATTTTTTCTGCTTCTTCATCCATAAATACGATTTGTACTTGTGGAAAATCTTTATGTTTTTTTTGTAAAGCGTTTAAATCTCTCGCGGCATCACGACAATGTTCGCAACCTGGAACGAAGAAACACAATATTTTTTGGCCTTTATCTATATCAGCATAAAATTCTGAATAACCTGAAAATACTGATTTTGGACCAACATCTTTTTTGACATCTTCAGTTACTTTTTCTGTTTTAGTTTTTAATGAATCTTTCGATTTATCTAAAAGATCAGTTGATAAGTTTAAGTCTGTTGTTATTTTAGTTGAATCAGAATTTAAACTGTCAATTTCAGTTGCAATAGTTTCAGTTGATTCGAAACTTGATGTTGTTGAAGCCTTCATCGGAGCAATCATAAATAAACCTAAAATACATGCTAGAGTAACGGTTGTTAAAATCCAAAAGTTCGATTTTTTATCGTTTTCTAATATTTTCCAAAGCCAAACTAATAATCCGACTGCGATAATGTTTTTGATAATGGCTTCAATTGGTGTCATTGGAATTAATTCTCCAAAGCAACCACAATTTCCAGTGTTTCCGCCGCTTAAAAATGTCACGTAACTTAAATGACCAATAAAAACGACTAATAATCCAATGGTAATCGGAATCGTTATTCGTTTTAAATGATGATTAATTAATAATAAAAATCCAAGTGCGAATTCTATTCCAATTAAAATTCTTGAAAAATAAGGAGCAATAGTTTCAGAAAAACCTAGCGTATACAATTGTTTGACCTCAAACGTAGAAATCGCAAAATAAGGCGAATCTAAAATTTGACCTTTAGAAAGTTTTGCTACCGCTGAAACGATAAATAATAAGGCAATTACAATTCTTATTGCCCAAGCTATATTTTTTTTATTCATGAGATTATTTGTTACACAGAGATTCGCAAAGAATACACAGAGCTACACTGAGTTTTTTAATTTATCAAATATAAGTAAGCAAATTGAAACCTTTTGTTAATGAAATGTTATTGTGTTTTCTGAGATTTTAAAATATATTATGCGTGACTTTGTGTTTTTCTCTGTGAATCTCTGCGGAATAACTATTTACTAAATCCCAAATGAATCAAAGCGAAAACCGAATAGTTAATCATATCCTGATAATTGGCGTCAATTCCTTCAGAAACTATGGTTTTTCCTTTGTTATCTTCAATTTGTTTCACACGTAATAACTTCTGAATGATTAAATCTGTCAAAGAACTTACTCGCATATCGCGCCAAGCTTCACCATAATCATGATTTTTATCTTCCATTAATTGCTTTGTGATGGCAATTTTTTCGTTGTAAAGTTGAATCGCTTCATCAGCGGCCATATCAGGTTGTGTGGCAATTCCTTTATCCATTTGGATTAACGCCATCGCACAATAATTGATAATTCCGATAAATTCTGAAGTTTCATCTTCATCAACTTTTCGCACCTCATTTTCTTGTAAACTTCTGATGCGTTGTGCTTTAATAAATATTTGATCGGTTAAAGATGGCAAACGTAAAACGCGCCAAGCTGTTCCGTAATCGTGAGCTTTTTTGGTAAATAATTCTCTGCAAATTGCAATTACTTTGTCGTATTCTTGTGAGGTATTGCTCATTATTATTTTATATTTGTATCAAAGTTCAAATATAACTAAAAAATTGTATGTCAACAATAAACTGTAAAGGAACACTTATCGATTTATCAACACCCAAAGTCATGGGAATTGTTAATGTTACGCCAGATTCATTTTTTGATGGTGGAAAACTTACGAATTCCGATGAAATTATTTTACAAGTGGAGAAAATGTTACACGATGGTGCTACGTTTATTGATTTAGGCGGTTATTCGAGTAAACCTGGAGCAGAATTTGTTTCGGAAGAAGAAGAATTGAATCGAGTGGTTCCAATTGTGAAAGTATTAGTCGATAAATTTCCTGATATTTTATTGTCGATTGATACGTTTAGAAGTGAAGTCGCCAAGCAAACTGTCGAAAATGGAGTAGCAATTATCAATGATATTTCAGCAGGTTTGTTAGATGAAAAGATGTTGGAAACCGTTGCGAAATTACAAGTTCCATACATTATGATGCATATGAAAGGCACACCTAAAACGATGCAAAGCTTATCGCAATATGAAGATTTAGTGAAAGAAATGAATTTTTATTTTTCGGAACGAATTGCCAAAGCAAGAACTTTTGGATTAAACGATATTATCATCGATCCTGGATTCGGATTTGCGAAAACAATCGAACACAATTACGAATTATTACAAAATTTAGAATTGCTTCAATTTCACGATTTACCCATATTAGCTGGGATTTCAAGAAAATCGATGATCTATAAAGCGTTAGAAACTTCACCAAAAGATGCTTTAAACGGAACCACTTTTTTACACGCTTTCTGCTTACAAAAAGGCGCAAATATCTTACGAGTTCATGATGTAAAAGAAGCGGTGGAGTGTGTGAAACTAATGAGCCGATTAGGCAATTAGTCAATAATTTAATTGGCATATTCACACATTGAAAAATTGTCTCATTAATTATGATGATATGGTTCGTTATTTAAAATCGTAAAACCACGATAAATTTGCTCAATTACAAATAATCTAACCATTTGGTGTGAAAAAGTCATTTGTGAAAGTGCCACTTTTCCTTGTGCTTTTTGATACACTTCTTCTGAAAATCCGTAAGGTCCACCAATGACAAAAACCAACGTTTTAATTCCAGAATTCATTTTCTTTTGTAAGAAATCAGAGAAACCAACGCTGTTAAATTCTTTTCCGTTTTCATCCAATAAAATTAATTGGTCAGTTGGTGTTAATTTGGATAAAATAAGTTGCCCTTCTTTTACTTTTTGCTCACTTTCCGATAAGTTTTTGACGTTTTTGATGTCCGGAATAATATCTAAATCGAACTTAATATAAAACCCTAAACGTTTGGTGTATTCGTCAATTAAAGCTTGCAGATTTTTATTGTCGGTTTTGCCTATGGCGATAAGTTTAATGTTCATATGAAGTTAGGAGTTAGAAGTTGGAAGAAAAAATGCAGAACTTAAATTTTAAATTCTGCATTTTTCATATTTCTGTAAACGGAATGCTAAGCTTCCACCATTGTATGGAAAACGTTCATTACGTCATCGTCTTCTTCAATTTTTTCTAATAATTTTTCCACATCAGCCACTTGTTCTGGCGTTAATTCTTTTGTTACTTGTGGAATTCTATCAAATCCAGAAGATAAAATTTCTAAACCTCTAGCTTCTAATTCTTTTTGGATGGCTCCGAAACTTTCAAAAGGCGCGTACATTAAAATTCCATCTTCCTCATCAGCGAAAATTTCTTCCACCCCGAAATCAATCATTTCTAATTCTAATTCGTCAATATCTTGTCCAGCAGCTGGAATTCTGAAGTTACACGTATGATCGAACATAAATTCGACCGAACCTTGCGTTCCCATTGTTCCGTTACATTTATTAAAATAACTTCTAATATTTGCAACGGTTCTGTTGTTGTTATCTGAAGCGGTTTCAATTAAAACAGCAATTCCGTGTGGTGCGTAACCTTCAAATAAAATTTCTTTATAGTTAGCAGTGTCTTTGTCAGTTGCTTTTTTAATGGCGCGTTCTACGTTTTCTTTTGGCATGTTAACTGCCTTCGAGTTTTGAATAATTGCTCTTAAACGCGAGTTAGATTCTGGATTTGGACCACCTTCTTTTACCGCCATTACAATATCTTTACCAATTCTGGTAAATGCTTTAGCCATTGCCGACCAACGCTTCATTTTTCTTCCTTTTCTGAATTCAAACGCTCTTCCCATTTCTCGTTTTGGTTTTTTTAATATAATTGCAAAAATAAAATAAGCAAGTTGTAAAAAAAAATGTTTCCGAGTTTTTTTTAATTTTTTAATAACACTTATTATATGATTTTCATTGGCTTTACTAAGTTAAACATATAAAAATTCGATTAATTCGAAAATTCGCGGCAAACATTTAAAATTGATTCATTTTTATGAACTAGTTTTAGAAATATACAACCTAATTGGTAATACAACTCTATTACTTTATCTTTGCCCAATGCAAAACCAATTTTTTCAACCTTTTACAACCGATATTTCAGGGATTTCTTTGCCTGAAAAATTCACCTTTCCGTTTTATTATCAGCCGCATCCGTTAAGTAAAATTGCAGCTTCAGCGCTTCAAAATTATTTAGAAACACAAACGGATTTCGAACATAATTTTGGCTTAGATGAAACTCAAACAGGTTTGATAATTGGAAAAATGTTTGGTGTTTTGGTTTGTCAGAATGAAGAAGGTGAATTAGGTTATTTATGGGCGTTTTCTGGAAAATTAGCCAATGAAAATCATCATAATTATTTTGTACCAACGGTTTTTGATATGTTAACCGAAAATAGTTTTTTCCGTAAAGAAGAAGAATTGTTAAATGCATACAATCGTAAAATTGAAAGTTTAGAAAAGAATTCTGATTATCACACGACTTTAGAGAACTTCAATCAATCCAAAATTCAAGCGGAATCCGAATTGCAACAGCAAAAAACGAGAATTAAAGAGCAAAAAATTCTTCGGGATGAAAAGAGAAATCAACTTGCACCAACTTTAAACGAAGAAGATTTACAACATTTGAATTTCGAATTGTCGGAAGAAAGTAAGCAAGAAAGTATTTTGCTGAAAAAAATGACAAAATATTGGAAGCTGACTTTACAATCGTTAGAAGAAAAAGTAGCTGTTTTTACCAATGAAATCAGTCAATTAAAAGAAGAACGTAAAGCAAAATCGTCTCAATTGCAACAAAAATTATTTGCAGAATATTCGTTCTTAAATCAATATAAAGAGAAGAAAAGTTTAGGTGAAATTTTTAATGATAATCCACCAGCTGGGGCAGGGGAATGTGCTGCTCCGAAGTTATTGCATTACGCTTTTCAACATAATTTGAAACCCATTTGTATGGCAGAATTTTGGTGGGGACAATCGCCCAATTCTGAAGTTCGTCAACACAAACAATTTTATCCTTCATGCAAAAGTAAATGTGAACCGATTTTGATGGGACATATGTTACAAGATTTAGAAATGGATGAAAATCCTTTTATTATGAATCATGCCGAAGGAAAAGATATTGAAATTGTGTACGAAGATGAAGTCATGCTCGTTATAAATAAACCAACGGAATTTTTATCGGTTCCAGGGAAAACCATTTCTGATTCGGTTTATGCTCGAATTGCAGCAAAATATCCTGAGTCCACTGGTCCGCTAATTGTACACCGTTTAGATATGTCGACTTCCGGAATTATGCTTATCGCGAAAAATGAAGCGACAGCGGTACAATTACAAAGTCAGTTTATCAATCGAACCATTAAGAAACGTTACGTAGCTCTATTGGATGGTTTATTAGCACAATCTTATGGTTATATCGATCTGCCTTTGCGAGTAGATTTAGACGACAGGCCAAGACAATTAGTTTGCGACGAACATGGAAAACCAGCTAAAACCAAATGGAAAACTATTGAAGTGAAAGACGGAAAAACTAAGGTGTATTTTTATCCTATTACTGGAAGAACGCACCAATTGCGCGTTCATGCTTCTCATAGTTTAGGTTTACATACACCAATTGTAGGTGACGATTTATATGGCACAAAAGCCGATAGATTGCATTTACATGCAGAATGGATTCAGTTTGAACATCCTATTACGAAGGAAGTAATGGAGATTAAAGTGGAAGCGGAGTTTTAAGTTTCATTAACCCTTCGAGGGTTCAAAACCCTCGAAGGGTTAATGAAACTCATCAATAAAATCATTTATTGAAAAATCAGAATTATGATATTCAATAAAATTTGAAATATTCCCAAACATATCAACTACTTCATTTCTTTTTAATTTTGTATTTTTAGTTGAAACTATGGTTTCATAAGAACTCCATGGATAAAGATTCATACTTTTACAAAAGCCGTGATGTACAGGATTGTGGTGTATGTAATAAATTATATTCTTTAAATACTCTTCTGAATCAATTAGTTTTCTTTTAAATTTTGATTGAAAAATTTTTCCAGTTCTTTTATGTTTTTTATTTATAGCTTGTGTGTAAGCATTTAAAAAATGTGAAAATTGTTTAGAAGCATCAATTATTTTTGGTTTTTCAACTGTAGTATAAGTTAAATCATTTTCAGAAATTTCTTCACGAGTTTTTATTCTAACTGCAATATGAAAATGGTTTTTTAATAAACACCAAGCATAAGTATCTGCAATTGGATTGATGTATTTTGCGTAAAGTTTTAAGAAATGATAGTAATTATCGTTGTCAAAGAAAATATTTTCTCCATTATTTCCTTTGTTGTAGATATGATAGTAATTTCCGGCAAGTATTGGTGTAACTATTTGCATTTGTATTAATTTTAATGGCTTGTATGATACAAATATAATAAAATATTTTAACCCTCGAAGGGTTCAAAACCCTTCGAGGGTTAAAATTAAAAACTTACATTTTCCCCATCCAACCAAACACTATCAATCAAATTCGTGGCAAAGCAATACGGAATTTCGTAATAACTATGTAAAGGTTTCGTAATGATAAAATTCGCTTTTTTACCTTTTGTTATACTTCCGTGAGAATCGCTTAAATCCATCGCGTAAGCTCCATTTATTGTTGCAGCATTTATCGCTTCCTCTGGTGTCATTTTCATTTTGATACAAGCCGTTGCAACTACAAAATGCATATTTCCTGAAGGCGTGGTTCCTGGATTAAAATCTGAAGCTAAAGCTAACGGTAAACCTGCATTTAACATTTGTCGGGCTGGTGTGTACGGAATCGAAATGAAATACGAACAACTTGGTAAAGCCACTGGCATACATTTCGAATCTT
>MGWJ01000087.1:166-5869 GCA_001800945.1 Flavobacteria bacterium RIFCSPLOWO2_12_FULL_31_7 | reverse complement strand
TGTTAATGGCAACTTGACCTTCTGGAGTAGTATCGCCACCAATTAAAACTCTATCTGGAGCGAATAAATCTTCAATAGCTGTACCTTCCGCTAAGAATTCTGGGTTAGATAAAATCTGAAAGTTTACTCCATTTCCAGTATGATCTAAAATATCTTTAATGGCTTGAGCAGTTCTAACAGGTAAAGTTGATTTTTCAATAACAATTTTATCCGTTTTAGCTACACGAGCAATTTGACGGGCACATAATTCGATATATTTCAAATCGGCAGCCATTCCTTTTCCTACTCCATACGTTTTAGTTGGCGTATTTACTGAAATAAAAATCGCATCTGCTTCTTCAATTGCTTTATCTACATCAGTAGAAAAAAATAAATTTCTACCTCTGGCTTCACCAACAACAGCATCTAAACCTGGCTCGTAAATAGGCAATAAACTTAAATCTTCATGATTCCAAGCGTTAATTCTTTCTTGATTTAAATCGACAACTGTAACTTTAATATGTGGACATTTTTGAGCAATTACTGCCATGGTTGGTCCACCAACATATCCTGCGCCTATGCAACAAATATTTTTAATCATTTTGATTTGTTTTTAAATTTTTCCAATACCAATCTATAGATTCTTTCAATCCCTCTTTAATAGAATATTTCGGATTATAGCCTAATAATTCTTTAGCTTTATCAATGCTTGCCAAAGAATGTGGAATATCACCACCTCTATTAGGACCATATATACAAGAAATAGTAGCAATTTCAGAATCGTATGGTTGTAGAAATTCTTTTATATATTTTATTAATTCGTTTAAAGTTGTTCTTTCTCCAAAAGCCGTATTATAAACTTGGTTTATCGCTTCTGAATTTTGAGCCTGCAAAGCTAATTCATTCATTTGAATTACATTGTCTATAAATGTAAAATCTCGTGAATAGTTTCCATCACCATTAATTACAGGACTTTCATGATTTATAAATAGTGAAATAAATTTCGGAATCACCGCAGCATAAGCACCATTTGGCGTTTGATGGCGTCCAAAAACGTTAAAATATCTTAATCCAATAGTTTCCATTCCGTACGTTTTACTAAATACATCAGCATATAATTCATTCACATATTTAGTAATGGCATATGGTGATAAGGGTTTCCCTATTTTATCTTCCACTTTTGGCAAAGCTTCAGAATCGCCATAAGTTGATGAACTTGCGGCATAAACAAAACGTTTCACATGAGCCTCTTTGGAAGCTTGCAACATATTTAAAAATCCAGAAACATTAACTTCATTAGTTGTAATTGGATCATTAATGGAACGAGGCACACTTCCTAAAGCTGCATGATGCAAAACATAATCTGCTTGTTCAACTGCTTGTTTACAAGTTGCTAAATCTCTAATATCACCTTCAATTAAAGTAAAATTTGGGTGATTTAAAAACGGTTCAATATTGTGTTTAAATCCTGTAGAAAAATTATCCAAACAAACAATTTCATTGCTCTGTTGCAAGAAGTATTCACACAAATTGGAACCAATAAAACCAGCTCCACCTGTAATAACTATTTTTTTATTTTGAATTGAATTTTGCACTTAGCTTATGAATTTCTTTTTTTAGATAAATTAAGCATTTCTAAAAACTTTTCTTTTCTAGTTTTTGGTTTTCTATCTTCTTCATAGTACGCTCCATAACCATAGCCATAAGCTCCGTAACCATATCCGTAACCATATCCGTAACCATATTTGGCTTTATTTTGGAAACCGTTGAAAATTATACTTACATTTTTCAATTCTCCACGTAAGTGTTTCTCATTAACAACAGAAAGCATTCCGCGTTTGGTGTAAGCTTGTCTCACCACGTATAAAGTAGCATCTGCATAATGAGATAATTCTAAGGCATCAGCTACCAAACCAACTGGTGGTGTATCTAAAATAATATATTCGTATTTTGTTTTTAAATCTGCAATTAATTCGCCCATAGCCTCACTCATTAATAACTCAGAAGGATTTGGAGGAATTGGACCGGAAGTAATAATATCTAAATTTGGAATATGCGATTTATAAATAATTTCATCAACAGTTTTTTGTCCGACTAAGTAATTAACCACTCCAAAATTATTATCAATTTTGAAATCTCCGAAGATTTTAGGTTTTCTTAAATCTAATCCAACAATTACCGTTTTTTTCTCACTTAAAGCGAAAACAGTTGCTAAATTTATAGAACAGAATGATTTTCCTTCTCCAGAAATTGAAGAAGTTAGCATTAAAATTTTAGTTCCTTCCACGTTATGCTTCTTGGACAAGAATTGCAGAGAGGAACGAATAGCTCTAAAAGATTCCGCTAAAGGCGATTTAGGTTTTTCAAAGACCGATAAATTATTTTCAGTATTTTTCTTCCCGATTACCCCGATGATAGGAATTTTTGTTAATTGAATAATTTCCTGAGTTGTATTGATATTTGTATCCGATAAAGCAATGATTAACACATACAAGAACGGCAAAAAGAACCCAACAATGATAGCTAAAACATAGTTAATTGTACGTTTAGGACCTCTAAAACCACCTCCAACATCTTTAGCAGAATCGATAAATTCAATATCTGAAACGCTAGCGGCTTTTACGATATCAGCTTCACTTCTTTTTTCTAAAAATGTACTGTAAATTTTTTCTTTTAAGTCGTATTTTCTAGAAATATTGATATAATCTTGTTCTTTATCTGGCAACTGACTTATGCTTCCTTCTGCTTTATTTATTCGTGCATTAATCGTTTTTAAATCAATTGACAAAGCACTTTTCGAACTTTCAATATTGTTTAATAAAACCTTCTTCACAGATTCCATTTGAGAATCTAGTTCTTTATATAAATTTTGATTTTTTACGGTATATGTTTTCTCAGCTCTTTCAACAGACAATTGAATTAACCTAGTTACATTTGCTATAACATTAGGATCGTCAATACCTGCTACTGCTGGCGCTGGAAGTTTAGAATAATCGGTGTTTTTCTCTAAATAACTTTTTAGAAAATTATAGAATGCTAATTTTCGTTTTACATTATCTTGTTCTAAATCTAAACTTGAAATTTCTTCTGACCATTTTAGTCCACCGGTTTCTAATTCATAAACGTTGGTGTTTTTTCTGAAATTCTTTAAATCAGATTCTGTATTTTTTAATTGTCCTTCAATTACATTTAAAGTACTATCGATAAACCTAATCGTATTTACAGCAAAAAGATTCTTACTGTGTAATTCATTTTCTCTTAATATGGTTACAGTCGAATTTAAATATTCCACTAATCTGGCCTTATTTGGACCTTGCATATCTAGGATAATAACGGAAAGCGCTTTTAAATCGGCATTTACACCAATTCCCCTGTAGGCACCTACTGTATTATTAAAATCATCGAATTGAATATAAATATCTTCGTTAAGATTTAATGGTTTTGACGAATCTAAAGTAATTTGACCGTTAAAAAAAGGCAGGTTAATTTCTTGGTTAAATTTATATTTACTAAAAAACTTTTTCCCAGGAGTTTTTACCGTACTAGTTGAATAATCACTGTAATGATAAAGCATCGCCTCTTTTGCTTCACCGAAATCAACTTCAAACTCAAACTCAGTATTAGAAATTGGTTTAATTCTGATATGCGTGTTGGCTAATTGTCCTCTTTGTTTATTAATCACTGCTTTGAAAGGGATTGTTCCATAAGCATCTGGATAAAAATAATCTCCTTTTCTAAGGTATTTGATGTAGTATTGTAATTTATCTACTACCTTTTCATTGTGCGTTCTGGAACGCAAAGTAGTAATTACCGTTTGCACTTTATCAGAAGTTCCGCCCCAGTTAAAGGTTAAACTTGTATTATTAGAAAACATGGGATTACTATCATCTTTTACAACAATAGAAGCGTCCATTCCATAAATACTTTCTTTTCTGATATTTACGTAATAGGCCCAATACATGGCAATTGACATAGAAAGCAAAAATATTTTCCAATGCCCAAGCAATTTTACTAAAAATGCTTTTACATCAAAGCTTGCGCCTTCACTTATTAATTTTATATCTTTAGTATCAAACATAGTATACTTTTATAAACTTTTTACTAGTAAGTAAGTTGTGGTGATAATTCCGAATAAAGAAATCACGGTTGTTAAAGTTTGTAGTCCATTTAAACCTAAACCTGTACTTTTTTGTTTTAACGGTTTCACGTAAATATAATCGTTAGGTTTTAAATAAAAATAAGGAGAATTAATGACTTTAGCATCCGTTAAATCTAAAGTTTCTGATTGATATCCGGTTGGAATTTTCCTCATGACTACCACTTCTTTCTTATTCCCAGTAACTGGAATATCACCTGAATTCGCAATCGCTTCCAAGATATTTAATTTATCTTGAAATACCGTTTTTGTACCTGTACTAGAAATTTCTCCATTAATCGTATATCTAATTCCAGCCAATTTCACAGTCACAAATAAATTCGAAGCTGGTGTAAAATATTCTTCAAGTAACTTTTTTTCCAACAATTTACTTACTTCCTCTACAGTTTGACCTTGAACATTTACTAATCCTAAAACTGGAATTCTAATATTTCCAAAACCATCAACCTGATACCCGTTAAAATACAAACGATCTTGGTTTACGACACCTGTAGTATTTTCGCCCGTTTTACTAAAAATTTCAACTTCTTTTTGATTATTTGCTTTGATATCAATAGAAAGAATATCGTCAACTTGAAGACGGTAAGGTTTATAGGCATCTGCATTTATCTCAATGTCAGCAACTTTGTCTTTATTTTTTTCTAAATATAGTGTATCTTTAAAGGGCACACAAGAGGTTAACAGTAGTGAAATGGCAATTATATTTAATAAATGTTTAAAAAACTTCATAGCATTATTTTAGATTTTACAAATATACTTTTTCCTTGCTAATTTAAAAGAATTACATCGATTTAATTGAGGATTCAAAAGGAATTCTGTGCAACAAACTTCTTCCTAGTGTAACTTCATCTGCATATTCTAATTCGTCACCAACAGAAATTCCTCTAGCGATAGTAGAAACATTGACCTGAAACTCTTTTATTTGTTTGAATATGTAAAAATTTGTGGTATCACCTTCCATCGTAGAACTTAACGCAAAGATAATTTCAGAAACTTTTTGTTGCTTCACTTTTTCCACTAAAGAATTAATATTTAATTGACTTGGCGAAATTCCTTCAATAGGTGAAATTTTCCCACCTAAAACATGATAAATTCCTTTATACATTCTAGTATTTTCAATTGCCATTACATCTCTAACATCTTCCACTACACAAACAATTGAATGATCTCTTGATGTATTATTGCATATGTCGCAAATAGCATGATCTGAAATATTATGACAACTTTGACAATAAATGATTTCGTTTCGCATTTTATGCAATGCTTCTGTTAGCAATTGAGTTTGTTCAGTCGGTTGTTTTAACAAATGCAAAACCAAACGCATAGCTGTACGCTTACCAATTCCTGGCAACATAGCAACTTCATTTACAGCATTTTCTAATAATTTTGACGAGAATTCCATTTTGCAAATATAATAAGGTGGGTTCTAAAAATTAGTTTTTATTAATTTAATATTTTATTTTCTGATACATTTTTTGTTTTATTTCGGGATCTTTTTCAAATTTTTAAATACTGATAGAAATCTTCTGTATCTAAAAATAGAAAAAATCCACACAAACTAATATCAA